>JAKAGN010000139.1 GCA_021815525.1 Deltaproteobacteria bacterium | reverse complement strand
TTTTCAACGAGCCTGACGCCCAAGTCCGTGAAATCCACAACGATCTTGTCGCCGAGAAGAATCGAGACATCAGCCACGGCGAAGGGCTCCGGCGAAAGGCCCAGCCTCTTCACCTCCACCTTGTAGGTTAAAAGCGTGTCCTTGGGGATCACCTGGCCCCGGCAGCGCACCTTCTGGGGAAGCTCCGGGATGGGCTGGAAGCGGGCGTCGCTCGTTTTGGTCTGGAAGCCTAGGAAGAGTGTGTAGAACTGGAGGAGCTGCACGCAGCCCTCGGCCATAAGGGAGCCCGCCATCACAGGGTCGTCCTTGAAGTGGCAGGGAAAGTACCAGTGATCCGGCGCAAGAATCTTTTCCGCAACGATCTCGCCCAGGCCCCACGCGCCGCCCGTTGGGTCCACCGAGACCACCCGGTCGGCCATGAGCATGTCCTCCGAGGCGAACTTAAGCGACGGGTTTTTTCCGCTTTGGCCGTAATTCGCGCCGAAGCAGGCCGCCACGTCCCCCCGGATTATGGCCAGAAGGTCGGAGCGGGAAAAGGCGCGTTTGGGGCAGGCAAGAAGCGGCGCGAAGGATGTTTTTTCGATCTTCTTCCGGGCCTCGATCTCGGCCTCCGTGGCTATTATCCCCTTTCCGGCCGCAAGCTCCTTATCAGAGAAGAAGCCCGCGCAGCCGCCCCGCATGGTGAGTATCGGCCGCTCGTCGCAGAAGCAGTCGTAGCGGAAGAAAAAGAGGAGGTTCGGGCCGGAGCGGGCGAAGGAGTCGATGGATATGTCGTACCGGAGCGTCTGGCCCTCCTTGGGAAGCTCGCCCGAGAAGGTCAGGGTGCAATCGAGAAGCCGGTAGACCCGCTCGCCCCGGCACTCGAAGTCGATCCCCAGGTAACTTATGAGAAGGAGGTCGCACTGGCCCGATTCCACGCACACGGCCCAGGGCGCCTGGCCGTCTATGGCGTACATGGCGTTTTTGGGGATGTCGTACTCGGTGGTGAGGCTCGAAGGCTTGAATTCGCCGCGTTTGGCGGCGATTTTGGTGACCCTTGAGACCAGCAGATACGGCGGAAGCGGAAGCCGGACCTTGCGGGTAAAGCCGTCGATTTCCGCGTACTCGGGGCCGAAGACCTTGGATATGTCCCCGCCTGCGAACTCCAGCAAATCTGCCTCGTCCCACACTACCCCCGCGGGCTTGACGGCAAAGACCTGCCCCGGCGCGGCCTTGGGGGCTGGGGGCGCGGGCCGAACAGGAAGTGGCGCTACGGCAGACCTCGCCGGGGCCGCCGGTTTCGGCGAGGCCTGAACCGGCTTGGGCTCGGGCATCGCGGCGGGCGCGTACGGGGGCGGATGGAGCGGTCCGGCCGGGGCCGGGCCTGCGCCCCCGCCTGCCGCGAGCTTCGTGGCGGCGGAGACCAGGGCCGCCATGTCAGCCACGGCTTGGCGCTGGCCTGATAGATACGCCGAGTGGGCCTCGCCCATAAGGAGGACGTTTTCCGCGAAGGCCGCAGGAACGTCAAGCGGGTTGGCGGCCGGAGCTTTGGCCTGGAAGCTAACGGCGGCTTGGGGAACGGGGCGCGCGGCGGCCGGGCGGGGCCGGGCGGCGGCTCTTTCCGGGATTTCCGGCGCTGGGCCGGGCTCCGGGGAGGGTAAAGGCGGCATGGGCTTTACTTCCTTCCTAGGTTCCGCCGTTCCGGAGGGTTTTTCCCGGAGGAATTTTCCGGCGGCCTGGGCCACGGTTTCGGCTATGTCCGGGCCGCAGGTGGAGATGGTCCTCACGAGCTTTTTTTCGCCCGCCGGGGCCGGGGCCGAATCCTTGCCGTAAAGCGGGGAAAGGTCGATGGCCGCGCGGTGGGAAAAAAGCCGCGAGAGGGCTTTAACGAGCGAAAGCGAAAAGGGCGCGCCCATGCGATCGAGCGATACCGCAAGGTGCGGGCGGCCCTTGAGGATCTCGCGGATGTGGCCCGTTGAGGTCTCCCTTGGGCCCGTTTCCACGAATACTCGTACGCCGTCCGCGTAGGCGCGCTCCACAAGGCGCACGAAATCCACGGGCCTGCAGTAGATTTCCGCGATGTTTTCGGCGATGGCGCGGCTTTCGAGCGTCAGGGGCGCGAAGGTGGTTGCGGTGTAGAAGTCGATCCCGGGAGCCTTTCGCACCGGAAGCTCGTGGAGCCGCGCCATCTCGGAAAAATCGTCCCGCACCGGCTCGCAGTGGATGGCGTCCCCCACCGGCACCTCGAAGGCCTCGCATTTAAGGGCCTCGATGATCCGGCGGCAGGCATCCGGGTGACCGGCTATGACTGATTCCTCCCGGGTGTTGGTGAAGGTGTGGTAGGCGGCGGGCGAGGCAGGACCGAAGGCCGCCCCCGCGATGGCGGCGGTAACCTTTGCGGCCGGGGCCTTCACCACAAACGAGGTCCAGATCCGCGCAGGCGTCTCCCCCGCGGGCGGAAGCCCGAAGGCGCGGCGCACGGTGGTCATGGGGCCCGCAAGCGATGTTTGGAACACGGGGGATTTCCGGAGCCGGTCGCTCATTTCGCAGCCGCGTTCCCACACCGAAAAGGCGTACATCATGGAGACCTCGCCCATGCTGTAGCCGATGGCTGCGGAGGGTTTAAGGCCGAAGCGCTCCACGATGACGTCCTTGGCCGCCACCGAAAAAAGGATGCCGCTTTCGAAGGCCGCGATGGGCTCGTCCAGGAAACGCGCGGAAATCCGCGCCAGGTCAGCTTCCGAAAGTCGCTCGACGCTTCTTGGATATACGATGTCCCCCGCGAAAAGCTCGCCCAGGCGCGGGGGCGGGCTGATCAGCTCCTTGAAGAGTGCCGGGTGGACGCGGAAGAGGTCGCGGCCCTGGCCCAGGTAGGAGTTGAAGGCCCCGGGAAAGACGATGGCGGCTTTTCCCAATGGCCCCGCAGGGTTCGGCGTGTAGGATGAGCCCCTGGGCGTGACGATTTCAATGCCCCGCGCAACGGCGTCCCGGATTGCCGCGGTTTCACGGTCAAGCTCCTCCTTCGTCTCAGCCAGGATGGATGCCGCAAGCGGAGCGGACGGGACTTCCCGCGACCGGACGAACGCCTTTTTCGCCAGCTCCGGAAGGGCCGCGTTGTTTCGGGCCGAGGCCGAGATCTCGTCGAGCAGGGCAAGGATTTCGGCGGCGTCGCGCCCGGCCAGGGGAAAGAGGATGGGCGCGAAGGACGCGGCGCGCGATTCCACCGCCAACTCGTAAGTGTCGCTTGGCGGGGCCTCTTCTACGATGGCGTGGCAGGAAAAACCGGTGAGGTCGAGGCTCGTCACCCCGGCGATTCTTCTGGGAGCCGCGGGGCTTGGAAACCAGGGGCGGCTTTCGGCCGGAACGTAAAATGGGCCGCCCTTCCAGGCTTCGGGATTCTTGGGGCTCTCCCACCCCGGAACGCCTGGGATTTCGCGCCCCGCGAGGGCCGCCACCGCACGCGCGAGCGCCGCCATGCCGGATGCCGCGAAGGTATGGCCGACGTGGGCCTTGGCGCTTCCCAGGGCCACCGTCAGCGGCCCGGCCTCGGCGTAGGCCGCGCGGAGCCCCGCGATCTCGGCCTCGTCCTCGCGCTCCACGCCGCTTGCGAAGGCTTCAACCAGGCCCACCTTGCCCGGAGCAACGCCGGCGGCCGAAAATGCGCGGCAGCACGCTTCGGCGACGCTTTCGGGGCCGCAGCCGGGCGAAAACTCCACGGCCCGGATCACCGCCAGTATTTGGTCGCCATCCACCTCAGCCCGGGAGAGCCGCTTTAAGACCAGCGCCCCCGCGCCCTCGCCCGGGGTCCAGCCGGAGATTTTCCGGTCGAAGGATAGCCCCGGCGCGCCACGGTTTACACCGTTACGGGCCGCGCGCCAGAGGACCGCCTCGGGGCCTCCGCAAAGGTCCACCGCCCCCACCACCACGGCGGCAAGCGCCGGGTCGCAAAGAAGCGCCGCCGCGGCCTCTATGGCCCGGAAGACCGAGCTTTCGGCCGCCGAAACCGTGAAGGCGGGGCCGGAGAAGTCCCACAGGGCGGCCACCCGCGCCGCCATTATGTTTCCGATGAAGCTCGTGTACTGGTTCACCCTGGCCGCGTTGTGCACAGAGTCCTTGACCGCCGGGACAAAATCCTGTCCCGCGCCGCCCCCCTGCGGGAAGGCGCCCTCAAGCTGGGTCTTCAAGTTCACCCGGCCCCGGAAGCGGTGGATGGAAAGCTCCGTTTCCATGGCGAAGAGGACGCCCGCGTTTTCGCCGGGCCTCACTCCCGCGTCTTTCAAGGCTGCGTCCGCCACCAGAAGCGCCAGCACCTGCTGGGGGATCAGCCGGTCGTCCTCGTTGGGGGGAATTTTAAAGCGCAGGAAATCCGCCTCGAACTCGTCCATCCACGCGCCCAAGAGCGCTTCGGGGCAATCGATCCCGAAATCCCTCATGAGGTTCCCGAGCTTTTCGAGCCCCTTCCAGCGGCCTGCGGGAAGCCTGCGGAAGGCGTTTGCGCCGTCCGCGAAGATTTTACGGAGGGCCGCGAAATCGCAGGCTGTGCCGAAGCGGGTCTCCATGCCGATGATGGCAAGGGGCTCGAATCCGCCGGAAATCCTATCCTTCCCGCCCCTACCGTCTTGTTTTTCCGTGGGGCTTCCGCCGTGTTCCAGCACCAGATGCGCGTCTGTGCCGCCGAAGCCGAAGCCCGAGACGCCGGATATCCGCGTTTCGCCGCGTTCCGGCCACGGCAGACTTTCAGATGGGATGTTTTCCGGGCCGAAGGTCCCCTTGGGCGAGGACTGGGGCTCGTCGCAGCGGGGGGTTCCGGGAATCTCCCCCTTTTGCATGGAAAGCACCGCCTTCATGACCCCGGCCGCGCCCGCGGCGGTCAGAAGATGCCCCAGGTTCGACTTGACGGAGCCCAGGATGGGCGGCTCGCCACGGCCGCCGAAGAAGCTTTCCAGGGAGGAAAGCTCCACCTTGTCTCCAAGGGGCGTGCCGGTTGCGTGGCACTCCACGAAGGAGACCGCCGCCGGGTCCACGCCGGCCTCCTTGTAGGCGCGCTCGAACGCCAGGACCTGCCCCTTGGGGTTGGGGCTCAAAACCGAGGCCCCCAGGCCGTCGTTGGCGAGCCCCGCGCCCAGGATCACGGCGTGGACCCGGTCGCCGTCTTTTTGCGCGTCCGCAAGGCGCTTCAGGACGAAAAAGCCCGCGCCCTCGCCGGCCGTGAGCCCGCCGCTCGTCCTGGAAAAGGGGCGGCTGTCGTGGTCCTGGTCCGGTTGGGCCTGGAAGATGGAAAAGCCCATGGTGACGAAGAAGGGATCGGCGGCGCTGACGCCCCCGGCGAGGACCGCGTCCGCCCGGCCCGACTCCAGGAAGCGGCAGCCCAGGGCGAGCGCATAGAGGGTGGAGGCGCAGGCGGCGTCCAGGCACAGGACCGGGCCGGAAAGATTGAGGGCGCGCGCGGCCACGGCGGCCGGGAGGCTCGAAATCAGGCCGTTTTCGTGCGTCTTGCAGCCCGGCCCGGAAAAGGGCGGAAGGAGGAGGCCGGGCTCCCGTAGGCCCCGGCGCAGGCCCTCCTCCACGGCGTACGAATAAAGCGGCAAAAACAGGTGGTTGGATGCGCGGGTGGGGAAGGAGAGGTTTCCGCACACGAATCCGCAGCGGGAAAGGCCGGGACCGGCAGGAGAAAGGCCCGCGTCGGAAAGAGCGGCCCGCGCCGCGTGGAGGGCCCAGAGCGCGGTTTCGTCAAGGCCTTCGAGGGCCTCTACGGGAAGCGCCAAGCCCTTAAGGTCCGGCGAAAAATCCCCCACGTAGCCGCCCCGGAAGTCGTACCAGGAGTCGCTTGCGCCCTTTTTGGGGTGAAAGTAATCCTTAGGCAGTACGCCTAGTTCCTTAAGACCCGCCCAACTCCTGCAGTCGCGGCCGGCGGCCAGCACCTCCCAGAATTCATCGGGCGTCCGGGCTCCCGGAAACAGGCACGACATTCCAACGATGGCTATTTTTTCCATGATCCCTTTGCATGGCCGTTGGGCCGCGCTGTCTTGTCGATACGCGTCCTCTGAAAGCCTTGGCTTGCCTTGCGAGCCTCCCTGCCCATGTCTGAAGTGTTTTGGAAAGAGTGAGGGAGGGGGGCGGGGGGAGGGGAGAACCATTTATTCATAAAAGGTTCTCCCCTCCCCCTCCCCCCGCAAGCCCGTCAAACATCAGAACTTGTGTTCGAGGCTCTTCGCGGCGGTGACCTCCGCGCCCGTTATGCTGGCGAAGAGGCGGCCGTGGGCGTCGTGGGCGTACATGTCCGCCACAACCCGGGGCGGGGCCGAGCGGGTGACGTCGAGGGAGATGTAAAAGGCCTCGCCGGGCGCTATGGGGCGGAAGTGGGAGACCAAGGCCGCGGCGGTCGGGAGGCTCGGGAGGCCCAGCACCCGGCGGACCCAGATCAGCTGGCACTGGAACAGGGCGTCTAAGGCGAAGGGGTTGAACCCGCCCGCCTGGAACTGGCCCTGCTCGGCCGTGGGAATCTGCGGGGCGCGGCACAGGGCGGTGAGCTTTTGGGGCGAAAGATGGATGATCTCCTCCACCATGCGGAAGCGCGGCCCGTGAAATAGGGTCTTGTCCTCGTAGAACACGCTTCCGGGCTCGGGGTTTTTGGGTGTTAGATCAAAGGCGCCGTAGCAGGGCGGCTCGGGCGCGCCCGCAAGGAGCCGGACCTTCGCGCCGTAGTGGCGGACGCCCTTCTTGCCGTTGGTGCCGGTGACGTTCACGTCGAAGATGAGGCCCCCGCCGTTTTGGGAGAGGCTTTTCACCACCACCTCGAGGTCGTGGGATTTTTCTCCGTTCATCACCACCCCGGAAAAGAGGCGGTAGTCGGAAAGCTCCGCCATGCGCCAGCCAGGATACAGGCGTTCACAGGCCTCCGCCATCCACGCAAGGGCGCAAACCGTTGGGAGAACCGGCTTTTCGCCTATGGCGTGGTCCGGCAGGAAGGGGTTGGCGTCAAGGGAAAGCCGCCGCACGGCCCGGTGCTCGGAGGGCCCCGGCGCGGGCGGGCGCGGCTCCTGCATGGAGCTTCCCACGAGAATCTGCACGGGCCGGCCGGCCGGCCTTGCGAGGGCCGCGGCGA
>JAKAGN010000138.1 GCA_021815525.1 Deltaproteobacteria bacterium | reverse complement strand
ACCTTTTATTCATAAAAGGTTCTCCCCTCCCCCTTCCCCCGCAAATCCTTTCACTTTGGCTTCTCTTTGCCGTATAGCAGCATGTCCGTCCAGAAGCAGCCGCCGAAGCCGGTGGAGACGGCCTTCTTGACGTCCGGCACCTGGCGCTTGTCGGCTTTGCCCATGATCTGCATGGCCGCCTCCGCGCAGCGTATGAGGCCCGTGGCCCCGATGGGGTTGCAGGCGATGACGCCGCCGGAGGGGTTCACGGGAAGCTCGCCGCCCATGTCGGTGGCCCCGCTCCAGATGTACTCGGTTCCCTTGCCGCGCGGGACGATGCCCATTGCCTCGATCCAGATGATGCCGGCGAAGCTGTAGGGCTGGTACATCTCGATGACGTCGAGCTCCTTCCTGGGCTCCTTTATTCCGGCGCGCCCGAAGAGGTCGGCCGCGGCGCATTTCATGGAGTCGATCTGGCCCAGGTTGACGTCGCCCACGTAGGTGTAGGTGTGGCGGTTGGCGGTGCCCAGGATCCAGGCGGGCTGCGGGCAGATCTTTTCCGCCACGTCCTCCGAGGCCATGATCACGGCGCAGGAGCCGTCGGTGCGGGGGCAGACGTCCAGAAGATGTATGGGGTCCGAAAGCATTGGGGAGGCCAGGACGTCCTCCACGGTGATCTCCTTGTGGAGCTGGGCGTGGGGGTTGTTGCAGGCGTGGCGGCGGTCCCGCACCGAGACGCGGGCGGCGTCGCGGTCGGTAATGCCGAACTCCGTCATGTAGGCCATGCCCTCGGCCGCCAGGCCCGCGATGGCCCCGGCGAA
This sequence comes from Deltaproteobacteria bacterium, assembly GCA_021815525.1. Classification (GTDB taxonomy): domain Bacteria; phylum Desulfobacterota; class Desulfobacteria; order Desulfobacterales; family Desulfatibacillaceae; genus JACRLG01. The sequence continues at coordinate 6,289 of JAKAGN010000138.1, read as the reverse complement.
CACGAGCCGGTCCCAGATGGGGTCGAAGGCCGTGGTTATTGCGCCCGTGGTGTCGCTCTCGGAGTTCTTCTCCCAGCCTATCACCAGGACCTTCTGGAAGAGCCCGGAGGCCACCAGGTGGTAGCCGCCGATGGCCAGCGTGGAGCCCGTGGTGCCGCCAGTGGTGAGCTTTATGATGGGCCGCATGAGGCCGCCGGAGCCGTCCACGCTCCAGCAGTCCACGTAGTTGATGCCCTCGAAATGGTCCATGTTGCCGATGACGATGGCGTCGATGTCGTTTATTTTCAGCCCGGCGTCCAAGAGCGCCGCCTGCACGGCCTCGTTTATCAGCTCCTGGCCCGTCACGTCCGGACGGTGGCTCTTGTGGATGGTTTGGCCAGTACCCACCACGGCTACCCGCTTTCCCATGTCGTCCTCCTACCAGCCTTTCGAAAAACGCGAACTGCTGCGTTGCGCTTCACCTTGCGGCTCGGTCACGTACAAACAGTACGCTCCCGTCGCGCTCGGCTCGCGCGCCTTGCATTTCATCGTTTTTCGACAGGCTGTGCATTACGTTCTTTTTCAACGGGCTGCTACTTTTCGGAGCCTAGGACCCACACGCAGTGGGACTGACCGCAAAGTCCGTTCACGCCCTGAGCCACGGCTGTTTTCGCCTTGGACGCCTGCGCGGCCCCGGCCTCGCCCCTGAGCTGGCGCACGGCCTCGGCCATGCGGATGAGCCCCGCGGCGATGACCGGGTGCCCGGAAAGAAGCCCGCCCGAGGCGTTCACCGGAAGGCTTCCGCCTATGTCGAAGCGGCCCTTTTCGAGATCCTCCGCGGCCTTTCCGTATGGGGCCATCCCCAGGCCCTCGATCCACATCAGCTCCTGGTGGGTGAAGGCGTCGTAAAGCTCGGCCAAGTCTATCTGGCGCGCCGGATCGGTGATACCGGCCATGCCGTAGGCCTTTTTCGCCGCGGCCGTCAGCGACCGGGGCTCGGCGAGGTCGCGGTCGCCAAGATGGTAGGCGTCGGCGCAGAAGCCCACGCCCTTCACCCACACCGGCCTGGTTTTGGCCTTCCTGGCCCGGTCCTCCCGCGCCAGGATCATGGCGCAGGCCCCGTCCGAAACCGGCGAGCAGTCCAGCTTATGGAGGGGATCGACCATCATCTCGCTTTTCAGCACGTCCGAAACCGAGAGCTTCATGGGAAGCTGGGCATTGGGGTTATGAACGGCGTTTCCGTGGTTTTTCACCGAGACCCGCGCCAAATCCTCGGGCCGGACGCCGGTCCTGTCCATGTAGACGTTGGCCTGGAGGGCCGCGGCCGTCACCATGTCGAGGCCCAGGGCCCGCTCGTAGATGGGGTCGAAGGCGGCGTTCGTTATGAGGCTCGACACCGACTCGCTGCCCTTGGAGTGGGCCGTGACGAGGGTCGTTCCGTAGCTTCCCGAAAGAATCCGCGTAAGGCCGTAGAAGGCCCCGAAGGCGCCGTCGCCCTCCACGCAGGAGCAGTTTTTGTTGCGCACCCCGGAGGCGTCGCCCACCGCCATGCAGGATATGGTGCGGCCGTCCCAGAAATCGTTGGAGGTGGTGATGACGTTATCAATGTCGTCAATGGTGAGGCCCGCGTCGTCAAGGGCTTTGCCCACCGCCTCCCACACCATGTCGGCGAAGTTCTCCGCCACCTTCGCCGCCTCGATCTTCGTCATGCCTATGCCGACGATCGCCACGTTTTCCATTAGAGTCTCCCGCCGTCAAACAGGCTCGAAGTAAAGAATGTCGAGGATTCCGCCCGCCGGCTCCTCCGCGAAGCGGGCCTTTACGCGCATCCCGATCCTGACGTCCCCGGGCGCGCAGCCGCCGATTACGTGCAAAAGCGCGGTATCCGCGCCGTCGAGTTTTACGAGCGCGAAGACCGCCGGAAGCTTCCGCCCCCCCATTGCCGCCCGGGCCGCCCGCGCCACCGTGAAGCCCGTCACCGTGCCGGTCAACGCCAGGTCCACCCAGGTTTGGCAGGCCGCGAAGCACTCGGGGCAGGTCTTCCTTGGCGGCGCGAAAACCTTGTTGCAGCATTCGCAGCGGGTGGCCTCGATCCGTTTTTCGGAAAGCCCCGCGAAGAAGCGCGCAGCCGTGTCCCCCGCCCACCAGCTGTAGGGCACGTTGATCTTGCTGGGATAAACCTGGGGCTTGACCTTCGAAAGGTCCTGGTCAACGCTCATTAGAGGCACCTCCATGAATGGCGTTCGGTAAGATTGGATTTGCGGGCGCGCCCGGCCGCGATTATATATGCTTTTGAGCTGATTTCAAAACCTCCGCGCTTTCAGGTCTTGAAACTGCATGTTGTGCCTGTAAAGAAAATTTTGTACAAAATGTAGTGCTTGCGGAAAACGATTCAGGAGTTTTGCAACCGGCTCATTTGACAGTCTTTAACCACGTGGGCGGCCGGGGGTCAAGAAGATTTTGAACCTGATTCAACAAATGAAATCGGGTTCATTTTCCTAAACCGGTTCATTCGGCGGCCGCGCGCAAGCGCCCAAAATCAAAATGGAAATTCTCCCGGAAGGATGGAGCCATGCCCTTTTCCGAAATTCTCCTAACGCGTAAGGACGAAACCGCGGTCCTCACCTTGAACCGCCCGGACACCCGGAACGTGATATCGAGCCCCGGGATGATAGCGGACATCGTGGCGGCGCTCGACGAGCTTGGCCAGGACGAATCCGTGAAGGTGCTGGTGGTGACTGGCGCGGGCACGGCGTTTTCGGCGGGCGGGAACGTGAAGGAGATGGCCAATAGTTCCGGCATGTTCGCTGGCTCGCCGGAGGAGATCGCGGAAAATTACCGCCAAGGCATCCAGCGGATCCCGCTCGCCTTCGCGGAGTTTCCGCTTCCGGTCATAGCGGCGGTGAACGGCCCGGCCGTGGGCGCGGGCTGCGACCTGGCCTGCATGGCCGACATCCGGGTGGCGAGCGAGAAGGCCTCCTTCGGCGAGACCTTCGGGCTTCTGGGCCTGGTTCCGGGCGACGGCGGGGCTTTTTTCCTCCAGCGGGTGGTGGGCTTTTCCCGGGCCTCGCTTTTAACCTATACCTGCCGGGTGGTGGACGCCCACGCAGCCCTTGAGATGGGGCTCGTCTGCGAAGTGACGCCGCCCGAGGAGCTTCTGCTGCGGGCGCTTGCGCTCGCCTCCGAGATAGCCCGCCGCCCGCGCCCGACGCTGGTCATGACCAAGCGCCTGCTCCTTATGGCCCGCGAGCGCGGCCTGGCGGAGGTCCTGGACCAATCCGCCGGCTTCCAGGGCCTTTGCCACCATCTGCCGGAGCACCGGGAGGCGGTGGAAAAATTCATGCGGAAAAAAGGGGGTTGATGGATCCGGCCGTACGCGCCGGACATCAAAGGTCCTTCGGCGTCAGGCCCGTGTGCCTTGCGATGCGGGCAAGCATCCTGGGGCCGATCTCCTCGTTGTCATGAAATGAAAACACGAACTCCGGCCAGCCAGGACGTTCAAGCACCCGATGCGAGCCGTCGGAATGCCGTTTGACCGTCCAGCCGATACGAAAAAGCGCGGCCAGACCAAGCGGGCCTTGCGCGCCGGCCAGACGCTCACGCCGGCACCGCGAAAACGTCCGAAAGCCCCGCCGGCGAATCTCCGTGCTCAAGTTTGTCAGCCACCACCCGTAGTGCCAGAACCTGGACCCTTTTTATGGCCTCCTGGCGCGTTTCGCCGTAGGCCATCATGCCGGGAAGCTCTGGAACCTCAGCGATCCAGCGGCCGTCGTCCTCGCGCTCCAGTTCGATTTTCATGAGCCCCTCCAAGGATTGCGCGCTTCACTTCGTGCCGGAAACTTGAATCATGCCCCGGCATTATCATTGTGCCCCAAAAGCCCCGCTTTTTCAACTCCGCCTCATCCGCGCTTTTTGATGACCCGGGCCGAGACGGAGGCGTCTTCGGGAACGCCTAGGATGTAGCGGCACACGGCCAGGGGCTTTAGGTTCCGGCCGGGAAGCACCGATAGCACCATCTCCACGCGGCTTCCGGCATTGCCCGGACTCTCCGCCCCAAGCCCTTGATCCGCATCCCGGTTTTCCGCAACGGTAAGCTCCAGGACTATCTCCTTCAAATCCAGTTCGATTCTCTCGCCCTTCCGGTTTTCGTGGGTCACGAGATACGCCGGGCTTTCACGGAAGCGGGCGAGACAGGCTGCGTCCGGCACGAAATCCTCGAAGATCACCTCGTAACGCGCGCGGGACGGGTCGGGCTTTTCCAGGAACTGGGCGGGCGCGACATCGATGAGCGCCAGGCCCTCGGGAAGCTGGCGGGAAAGCCGCCCGGCGAGCGTCCCGGGCGAAACCCCCGGGCCCACGCTCACTATGAGGGTTTCCTCCTCGCTTTCCATCAGAACCGGCAGGGCCTGGGAAAAGGACACCTTGGGAAGTGGGTGAAATCCTTCGGAATAGATAAGGGGCACGCCGCAGCGGCGAAGGGCCCGGAGGATGACGCTCGCTAGCTCCAAATGCCCGAAGTAGCGCGCCGGGCCGGTGCGGGAGTAACGCACGGCGAGCTTGCGGGCGCCCGGAAAGTTGGGGGGAAGCGCCGCCGGGGAACCTTGGGCGTCCGAAGCCGCGGCGGAAGGGGCCTGAGCTTCCGGGGAATCGAGGGGCGGGGAGATTTCGGGCGCTATCCCCGAAAAATCGCACACGCCGCAGCCGGAGCAGGCGTCCCGGCAGGATGTGCCGCCGGGAACTCCCGCCTGCGCCTTTTCCCATTCCGAAACAAGGAACTCCCGCGAAACCCGGCAGTCCACCACGTCCCAAGGGAGCGGCTTATCCACGTCGCGGGCCGCCAGGTACTCGAAGGGGTCCAGGCCCTCATCGGCAAGTGCCTGCATCCACAGGGAAAAATCGAAGCGGTCGCTCCAGCCGTCGAAGCGCGCGCCCATGCGGAAGGCCCTCTCCAAAAGCCCCGAAAGCCTTTTGTCGCCGCGCGCGAACACGCCTTCGAGGAGGCTCGTCTCGGGGCTCTGCCACTTGACCTTTACGCCGGGGATCCTTAGGCGGTCCTTCAAGAAGTTGATGCGCCCGCGGGCCTCCTCCGGCGAAAGCTGGGGAGCCCACTGAAATGGCGTGTGGGCCTTGGGGACGAAAATCCCGATGCTGGCCGTCAAGTCCGCTCGCTTTCCGGCGATCTTCTTGAGGCCTCTTACCAAATCCGCCAGGGCCTCCACGTCTTCCAAGGTCTCGGTGGGTAGGCCCACCATGAAGTAGAGCTTGATGAGACGCCAGCCGGCCGCGAAGGCGGCGGTCACGGTCTCGGTGATCTCGGCCTCGGTGAGGTTTTTCCCGATGACGTCCCTAAGCCTTTGCGAGCCCGCCTCGGGAGCGATGGTGAAGCCGGTCTTCCGAACCCGCCTTATCTCCTCCATGAGCCCGGCCGTTAATGTCCCGGCCCGCATGGAGGGGAGCGACACGGCAACCCGGCGGCCACGGCAGCGTCCCATGAGGGCCGGTAAAAGCTCCGCGATCCGGCTGTAATCGCCGGAGGAGAGCGACAGGAGCGAGAGGTCCTCGTAGCCGGTGGCGGCCAGGCCCTCGGCGCAAAGGGCCAGGATGTCGCGGGCCGGGCGTTCCCGCAGGGGCCGGTAGATCATCCCGGCCTGGCAGAAGCGGCAGCCGCGGCCGCAGCCGCGCGCGATCTCCATGCGGAGCCTGTCGTGGACCGGCCGCCCGAAGCCGATGAGGGGCCGGTCCGGGAAGAGGCCGGAGGAGAGCTTGGGCAGTATGGCCCGGCGCACCCGGGGTTTTTCCGGGAGGCTTCCGTCTTCCTCTTCGAAAAGGGAGGGCGCGTACACGCCCTCGATCCCGGCCCAGGCGGAAAGAAGCGCGGCACGATCCGCTCCGCCCGCCTTTTTCCAGGAGAGCCAGGCGCGGCACATCTCGATCATGACGCCCTCGCCGTCGCCCACCACCAGGGCGTCGAAGAAGGCCGCCACCGGCTCGGGGTTCACCGTGGCCGGGCCGCCGGCGATGACGAAGGGGTGGCGCCGGTCCCTGTCCTTGGCCCGGAAGGGGATCCCCGCCAAATCCAGCATGGCAAGAACGTTGGTGTAGTTAAGCTCGTAGAGGAGGCTCACGCCCAGGATGTCGAACTCCGATAGCGGCCTGCGGGACTCCAGGGAGAAGAGGGGCAGATTTTCCGCCCTTAAGAGCGCCTCCATGTCGGCGTCCGGCGCGAAGACGCGCTCGGCCAGCATGTCCGGCTCGCGGTTCACCACGTGGTAGAGAATCTGCATCCCGAAGTGGGACATGCCCACCTCGT
>JAKAGN010000137.1 GCA_021815525.1 Deltaproteobacteria bacterium | reverse complement strand
CCGGCCCGGGTCACGCGCGCCGGTGAAAGGGCGGCGTCGAAGCTGCGGCCGAAGGAGGCCCCGGTCTCCATCATGAGGATGACGGTGCGAACGCGCTCCACCTCGATCCGGGCCTTCCTTATCTCCTGGCGGCGCGAGAGGGCAGCGCGCGCGAGGGTCTCCGGCCCGGGGAAGTCCGCGGAAGGCAGGGTTTGCGCCGGACTTACGTGGCCCCCGCCGGGCGGGAGGTCCAGGAGCGCCGCCAGGCGCGCTTCGAGGGCCCCGGCCTCGCGTTCAAGGCTTGTGAGGTCCTCGCGGGCCTTCTCCCGCCGGACCACGGCGTCCGTGAGGCCGCTCAAGGGGGCCGCCCCCGTCTCGTAGCGGCCGGCCGCCGCCCCGGGAAGCGCCGAGAGAAGGCGCAGGGTCTCCCCGAGAATATCCCGGGCCTTGCCGTTGTAGACAAGCTCCCAAAAGATGCGGCGGGCGCGGCTCACGGCGTCGCGGCGGGCGATCTCGAGATCCTCCCGCGAAGCCCCCGCCTCGAGGGTCACGAGGGAGCCTTGGAGCGCCATTACGGCGGGATAGGGGAACAGCGCCGCGCTTTCGATGCCCATTCCGCCCGTGAAGGCCGAGGCCTGGCTTAAGAGGTCGGAAAGCTCCTCCACCTGCCCGTAGGCCGCGAGGGTCGAGCGGAAGCGGCTCTCCGCCGCCCGGACCGCGGGGTTCCGGAGGTACGCCAACATTTCCAGGGTTTCCAAGGTAAAGCCGTCCGCAAGGGCCTTGCGGGCAAGGGCCGCGTCGCCGGCCGCCGGCGCAAGCGCCGCGAGGAGCCGGGGGGCGGGCAGGAAGAAGACCGAGTAGGGCGAGGGCTCAGCCAGGGCGCGCTCCCACGCCTCGCGGGCCTCGGCAAGCCCCGCCGCCGGAGTCGGTTGCTTTGCGGCGCTTACCTTGCCCGCCCCGGCCTCTTCGAGGGCCTGGGTGTAGAGGGCGGGCGGCTCGTAGGCCGGGGGCGCGTCCCGGCGCGCGGCGCAGGAGGAGGCCATACCCCCCGCCAATATCGCCAGGAGTGCGGCCAGGATCACCGTGGCGCGCGGCCTCATGCGGGTTCTCCGTCATGATGGTTCATCGCTCTCGTCCCTGCCAGATCGGTCGGCTCTTGCCCCACCCCATATTCCGGTTTTCGCCGCCCGGCTTTTATGCCAAGCCGCGTTCAAAAGCAGCGCCTCCCGGCCGATCCATACGGAGTCCACTTTTCCCAAGCTTCCAGTCTTGACCGGAAAAATGCGAAGCCCAAGAACTTGCGGCGCGTTTGCTTCGCAAACGCACAGCTATAATATCGGGGGTCCGGGGGCGGTTTGCGCCCCCGGGTCTTTTCGGAAGGGGTGAAGGAGGGGGGCGCGGGGGGAGGGGGAGGGGAAACCCTTTTCTGCGAAAAGGGTTTCCCCTCCCCCTCCCCCCGCGAATCCCCACCCTTATCCCTCAACTCCCGCCGCATGGCTCCGCCACGTCGCGGGCCGTGAGGCGGACGCCGGCCAGCTCCTCCAGGCGGGCCAGGGCTATGGCGCGGTCGGCCCCGGCGCGGGCCAGGGCCAGCTGGAAGGAGTACCAGGACGATTGTATCTCGATGGCGTCCGCGACTCCGCCCAAGCCCTGCCGGGCCCAGCTTATGGCCGTCTCCGAGGAGCGGGCCGCCTGGGGGATGAGGCGGTCCCGGTAGAGGGCCTCCACCCGCTCGGCGTTTAGGAGAAGGAACCAGGTCTCCCGCACCTTCACCCGGGTCTCGTTTTCGCTTCCGGCCCGCTCGGCCAGGGCCTTTTCCACCTGGGCGGCCGCGGCGCCGGTCCTTGCGGAGTTTTTCGAGCCCCACAGGGGGATCGAAAGCCCGAGCTGCACGCCCACCATGCCCTCCCAGCCCGCGCCCGGCTGATTCGTTTCGACGGTTTCGTAGAGGAGCCCCAGCGTCGGCTCCGGCAGGTTCTCGTAGCGGGTGAGGCCGGCCTCGGCGCGGGCCCTCGCAAGCTCGGCCCCGGCCGCGCGGACGGCGTCGGCGCCCGTTTCGGCGAGGCAGGCGACCTCGTCTATGCTGTAGGCCAGGGCGGGCTCGGCAAGGGGCGCGAGTGGGCCTATGGGAGCCGTGGCCGGGCGATCGAGGAGCGCGTTCATGCGGGCCGTTTCAACGGCCTCCTGCTCCTTGAAATAGGCGAGGTCAAGCTCCGCCTGGGCCGCCTGGGAGCGGGCCTTCATGGCGTCGGTTAGGGTGGCCCGGTCCCGTGCGTACGAGGAATCGGCCAGCGCCGAAAGCGAGCGCAGGGCCTCCCGGTTTCCGGCGGCCAGCTCCAGGGCCCGGCGGATGTAGGAAAGCTCGTGGAAGGAGGCGGTGACGGCGGTCACGGTCTGCCGCACCGCCGCGTCCAGGGCGATCCTCCCGGAAAGGGCGAGGGCCCGGGCCACCCGCCCGGCGGCCGTGGTCCGGCCCGGCAGGGGCAGGGCCTGGGTCACCATGAGCTGCCACTTGCGGCTTCCGGCGTCCGCGAGGGAATCGGGCCAGTAGGCGGCGGTGAGCTCGGGGTCATCCCAGGCCTCGGCCGCGGGAATCGAGCGCAGGGCGGCGTCCCAAGCCTTCCGGGCCGCCGTTATGGATGGATTTCTGGCGTAGGCGGCGGAGATGAGGACGGGCAGCGTCGGGCCGGCCGCGATTACGGCCTCGAAATCGGGCTCCGCGGCTTTGCCCGCGGCGGCGGCCGGGGAGGAAGCGGGTGCGGACGCGGGAGGAGCGGAGGCCGCGGCGCAGACGCCCATCCCCGCCGTGATGAGGCCCGCGCACAGGAGGAGGGCCGGCAAAAGCGCCTTTATCCGTGAGCGGAAAGCTTCCATGCCGCCGAGCGCTCCTTGGTTGTTTTTTTAACCCGCCAATTCCCATTGAACTGGTAGGGTTTAAGTTAAAGCACCTCGCGGCCCTGTCAATGATATGCCGGAATCAGCCGTAATTTTGGGCTATTGGCCCCTGTAGCTCCAAGCCACCGCGCCGAAGACCAGAAGGCCCAGGGCGGACAGGTAGAGGCCGCCGGGCTTTCCCTGGCCCACCACGCCGTAAAGGCCGAAGCCCACGAAAAACACGCCGATGGCGAGCCCCGCGGCGGCCGAGAGGGTGAATCGTTTTTTCGGTCCCCCGCCCTTGGAAAAGCGGTGCTTGGGCGGGCGGGTTTTGGGGGAGCGCTTCGATTTCCGGCTCATTTATTCTCCCGCGGCTCTTGAAGGGTGTTGGGACTCTTGTAATGAAAAGGCTTTCGGGTCACGGGCGATGACCTGATCCGACCCTCTAATTATGCACGTTTTGGAAAGCCGCGCGCAAGGCCGTTTTTGGCGGGCGGCTCTTTTTGCGGCTCGGCACAAATTTTCTTGACAGCCGCGGGCTCCCCTGTTAGGTTGTCGAAGCTTTCGGGCGAGGGCAATGCCTGTGCACGACTGAGAAGGGCGGGTAGCTCAGTGGGAGAGCATCGGCCTTACAAGCCGGGGGTCACAGGTTCAAGCCCTGTTCCGCCCACCACGGGGGCGTAGTACAGTTGGTTAGTACGCCGGCCTGTCACGCCGGAGGTCGCGAGTTCGAGTCTCGTCGCTCCCGCCAGTAAGGAACCGGGGGCCGATCCGATTGGGTCGGCCCCCGTTTTGTTTTCTCGGATTTTCTCCGTTTTTCTCCGTTTTTTTTGAAAAAAGGGGTTCCCCCTCCCCCGCGAATCCCCGCATTATCATTTTCCCTGCATCCTGAGCGGCATGACGGAGGTCCCCCGCTCGGCGGCGATTTTCATCATGAGGTCCTGGGCCCCGGCGGGCGGCGTCTTCCTGGCCCCCTCCGAAACGGCGGCCAGGGTGACGGCCCCGGTGGGGCAGGTGGTGACGCACAGGCCGCAGCCGATGCAGCGATCGAGATCCACACGGGCGATGTCATCGGCAAGCTCGATGGCGGCCATCTGGCAGCGGTCCTCGCACACGCCGCAGCCCGAGCACAGGGCCTCGTCCACCCGCGCGTGGTAGTTGGAGCAAACCATGTCCGCGGGCCGGGGAAGCCGGTTCAAGGCCTTCAAGACGCCGCAGCAGCAGCCGCAGCAGTTGCACATGCCGCCCGGGTTCACCACGTTGAAGGGCTGGTTGACGAGCCCGCCCTTTTCCGCCGCGTCGAGGATCTCGAGGCCCTCGTCCACCGTTATGTAGCGCGCGAGCCCGTTTTCCACGAAGTAGTCGGCGTGGCTTCCGAAAACCATGCACACCTCCCGCGGCCTGTCGCAGCCCTTTCCCACGAGGCCCTGCTGCTTGCGGCAGATGCACTCGGCCACGGCCAGCTTCTTCTGTATCTTCAGGATTTCCCGCGCGTCCTCGTGGGGGGCCACCGGAAAGGAGACGTCAAGGGACCGGTTCACCGGGATGGTGCGCATGGGGACCGTGATGGAGGCGATGCTTTTCGTAAAGGCCTCGTCGAAGTAGCGCTCCACCATGTCCGCAAGCCCGCGCTCCATGTTCTTAAGTTGAAACTCGTAGATACCCACCACGAAGGGAACCGCGGCGTAGCGGATCTTGTCGGCGCGCCGCAGGCGGAAGAGGAGGCCCTTTTTGGCCATGTCCTCCAACAGCTCGGCGGTTTGGGCGGGATCGCGGCCGGTCCTCGCGGCGGCCGACGCCGCGTCCTCCAAAAGAAGGCTCATGTCCAGGAACATGTGGGCCTCCTTCTCGGAGAAGAGGCGCTTTAAGATTTCGATCTCGATGCCGGAGCCCGTGGCGGGAAAGCCCACCGAGTACTGGTCGAGCTGGCGCTGGAGCAGGCGGAACACGTCTTCCATTTTCTTTCCTTGTTCTTGTGGGATGAGGGCAAAAACCGGGAAGAGCCGCACAAACGGATTCATTAAACCCCAAATCGAAGAATATTTCAAGGGCCAAAAGCCCCTTCCAGCGCATCTAAAGGCCTTGAAATTGAACGAGTGTTCGTATAGTTTCACCGGCCGGCAGGCAGGCGTGGGGATTTTTTCGGAAATGGAGCCACAACGCGCCCCGGAAATCTTGCACGGGAGCGCCAAAAGGATTATCGTTTGCGCTGAAAGGATCTTCCGGACGGAAGACGGCGGCCGAACCATGCTCTTGGAACGACACGTGGTCCTCGTGGGACCCGAAATCCACTGGAACACCGGAAACATCGGCCGCACCTGCCTGGCGGCCGGCGCCTTCCTCCACCTGGTGAAGCCCATAGGGTTCTCCCTCGCGGAAAGGGAGCTCAGGCGCGCGGGCCTCGATTACTGGGAAAAGGTCCGGCTTTCGGTGTGGGACTCCTTCGGGGACCTGGAAAGCGCCCTTTCCGTTTCGCCTTGCGAGGTCGCGCTTTTTTCCAAGCGCGGCGCGCGCGCCTTTTGGGAGATGCCGCGCAAGGAGCGCCTGTTCCTGGTGTTCGGCTCCGAGACCGGCGGGCTTCCGGCCTCCGTCACCGGGCGCTTCCCCGGGCAAATCTTCCACATCCCCATATCGAGCGAGGTTCGGAGCCTGAACCTCTCCACGGCGGCCGGAATCGCCCTCTACGAGAGCCTGCGGGATTTTCCAGCCCCCCACGCCTGGGCCCCGGAGCCATCGGGCCCGCCGCGGGCATCCGAAAGACCATGAAAAGCCAGGCATCCGACATTTCAGGCGGATTCGTCCGCACGGTCACGCTTTCACCGCCGCGCCCCGGCGACAACACGGCGGACGCCGAGCGCCTCGCCCGCGCCCTTTCGGAAGGCTTCGGCGGCCGGGACGTGACGGTGGATTTCCCGGTTCTTCCGGGGCTTTCCGCAACCCTCAGGGAGAGCGGCTTCCGGGCGCGGGCCGTGCTCTTTCCACGGGGGCGGGGGCTTTCGGTGATCGCGGTGGAAGCGCCCGGCCATCCCGCGCCGGTGCTGGGGCTCGCGGTGGACCTAGGCACCACCCGGGTGGTGCTCAGGTTGATCGACATGGAAAGCGGCCGGGTGCTGGGCGAGAGCGCCGGCGACAACCCCCAGGTCGCGGCGGGGCCGGACGTGCTGGCCCGGGTCCATTTCGCCGAAAGCGGCGAGGGGCTCGCGGAGCTTAAGAGCGCCATCGCCGGGTTCATCGGCGGGGAGGCGGAAAAGCTGGCGAAGGCCGCCGGTTGCGGCGCGGAGCGCATCCTCTGCGCCGCGGTCGCCGGCAACACCGTGATGAGCCACCTCTTCCTGGGCCTTCCGCCAAGGACCTTGATCCGCGAGCCCTACATCCCCGTCACGAACCGCCCCGGCGCGATTCCCGCGGCGGACCTGGGCCTCGGCTTCGCGCCGGGGGCCCTCGTCTTCGTTTTCCCCAACGTGGGAAGCTACTTCGGCGGCGACCTCGTGTCGGGAATCCTCGCGGTGGGCCTCGACCGCGCGCAAAAGCCCCTCATGATGGCGGACGTGGGCACCAACGCCGAGGTTGTCGTGGGCTGCGCCGACTGGATGGTGGGCTGCGCCGGGGCGGCCGGGCCCGCGCTGGAGGGCGGGGTCTCCCGCATGGGAACGGTGGCGGTCGCCGGGGCCATCGAGCGGGTGGACCTCGACCCCGATAGCGGCGGGATGACCTACTCCACCATCGGCGGTCTTGCCCCCGTGGGGATCTGCGGCTCGGGCGTCATAGACCTTGCCGCCTGCCTCTTTCTCTCGGGCAGGATGGACATAAGGGGAAAGCTGGTGAAGGAGCGCTGCGGCGAGCGCATGGTCACCCGCGAGGGGCTTCCGGCCTTTCTCCTGGCGCCCGCGTCCGAGTCCGGCGCAGGGAGGGACCTTTGTTTCACCCAGGCGGACCTCGATAGCTTGACGCGATCCAAGGCCGCCATGTACACCATCCTTTCCACCCTCATCCGCACGGTGGGCCTTGAATTCGAGGACCTAGACGCCTTTTACGTGGCGGGCGCCTTCGGCTCCTTTATCCGGCCCGAGTCGGCCGTGGCCATCGGCATGATCCCGGACCTTCCGCTTTCAAGCTACCGGGCGGCCGGGAACACCAGCCTCGCCGGGGCGGAGCTTGTGCTCAAATCACCGGCCGACCTTTTCCGGGTGGACGAGGTGGCCGCCAAAATCACGTACATAGAGCTTAACGTGAACCAGGAGTTCATGAACCGCTTCTCCGCCGCCAAGTTCTACCCGCACACGGACATCGCCCGCTTTCCCACCGTGGCCGCGCTGCTCGCC
>JAKAGN010000136.1 GCA_021815525.1 Deltaproteobacteria bacterium | reverse complement strand
CTTCGCGGCCGATCCGGAGCAGCACGCCTACTACCTTTCCGTGCACCACGTGTTCTGGTTCTGCGACACCCTGCTTCTGGGGATGCTGGCGCTCCACTTCGTCACGAAGGTCCCGGTGAAAAGGCTCGTGTGGCTTTGCTACGGCATGTACGCGATATTGCTGCCGATCTTGTGGGTGTGGCTCACGGGCCGCAAGCTTGCCCTGGAGTACCATCCCCACGAGTGGCATGCCATGCTTCGGGACATTTTCACCTTTGTCTGGACCGCGCCCCACAACCGGCCAGTCATAATCGACGGCGGAGTGGCCTTCGTGGGGATAAGCCTCGTGGCCTATTTTTATACCCGGAGCGCCGGCAGGGGCATCCTCATGGGGCTTGTCGGCTTCGTCATAATCAACCTCTTCGCCATTCCGCTTTTGGGGCCGACCTCGGCCACCTCGCCCGCGCCCCTCGTGGCCATCCCCAGCGCCTGGACCTACCAGCCCTTCATCTCGGCCTGGTACTCCTTCGTGGCCTTCTGGGTCATGGCGGCCCTCATGGCGCGCGCGGGCCTTTTCCGGGAGGACGGCCGGGTGTGGCGGGTGTGCCTCCTGTTCGGGCTTCTGGGCTGGGCGATCTTTTCCGTGGCCGCCTACTTCGCCGGATGGTTTCCCCACGTCTACGACGCGGTCATGACGGGCTTTCCCATGGGTTTTTGCCTGTTCCTCCTGGCCCGCGTGGTCTTCTGGACCGCGGGGAAGCAGGGAAGCCATTGGGCGCTCGCCCTTTTCCTGCTGGCCCTCGTTTGCCAGGCCGCGGTTTTCGGCCCCATCTACGCCGGAAACCAGGAGCGCCTCACCATAAAGCTTGCGCCCAAGACGGGCGCATGGGCGAGGGACCGCCAGCCCTTCCAGCGCCTGCGGCTTTTCAAGCACAACCGTTTCGATTTCGCCGCCCCGGACGAAACCTGGCCCGAAAGCTTCCCTCCGGACTATGACGAGCCCCGGGAATCCTCCCCCTATGACGCAAACCCCTGAGCCCGGCCTCCCCCCTGGGGCTTTCCGGGCCGCCGCGAAAGCCGTCGTGAACCACCTTCGCCTGTTCCGGGCGGACGCCGCGGTGTTCGCCTTCGGCTCCTACTCGGCGGGAGGCTTCCTGGCGCCCGCGCCGGGTTTCGACCCCCTGGCCGGGGCGCTGGTGACGCTGGCCTCCGCCAACTTCTGTTACAGCTTCAACGCCTGGACCGACCGGGCGAGCGACGCCATCAACAAGCCGGGCCGTCCCATACCCTCCGGCCAGGTTTCGGCGGGCGGGGCCCTGCGCTATTCCCTCGCCCTTTTCGCGCTGTCCCTGGTCTATCCGTTCCTTATCACGCGGGACCCCGAAAGGCTCTTCTGGTACCTCCTCATTCCCTTTTTGGGGCTTTTTTACTCGGCCCGTCCCTTTCGCCTCAAGAACCGGCCGCCCTTTTCGGTCCTGACCGTGGCCGCCGGGCTCACCATTCCCTTCATCCTGGGCTACGCGGACCGGGGGGGCGGGAGCGAGCTTAACGGCTTCTTTTTGGCCGTCTTCCTGTTCTGCACGGCCCTCGTGGGCCTGAAGGACATCGAGGACGAGCGGGGCGACACCGTCGTGGGCGAGAGAAACCTCTACCACATGTTCGGCTTGCGGCTTCTCGACGCTTCCCTTGTGGGGCTGGCGTTCACCCTCGCCCTGTCCTGGCTTTTGCCCATGCCCCTCAAGCTCTCCCTTTTCATGACCGGCCAGTGCGCGGCCACCGCGGCCTGCATCCTGTTGCACAGGCTGCGCCCCTTGAACCGCGCGCGCCTTTACCGCAGGGTCATCAAGACCGTCATCGTGGTGGGAACCGTGTTCTGGAGCGTCATCCTGCGGGAAGCGCTCCTGGTGGCGGCGGCCGGCTGGTTGGGAATCGGCGCCTGAGGCGTTTTTACCCGCTTTTTTCCCGGCTTCGGGGTCCCGGCGGCAAGGCAAATGGGAATGTTATCGGCGTGGTCGTCTTTTTTGCTTGATTTCCTCTTTGGGTTCTGAAATAATCGCCTTTATCTGCCACTGTGACAAAAATTCTCATTCAACATAAACCGCCTCCGAGGCGGGACATAGGGGACGCGGGCTTTTGGCGATTTTCACCGCGCTCCCTCCCATGCCCGCAATCCGGGCGAGGATACTGATGGGGACCGACCAGGACAAGCCGAAGGCCGCAAGCTCCCGATTCACCCGTTTTGTCTGGGTGGCGCTTGCACTAACGCTCATTTGCCTCCCTCTGGCGGCGGTGGCCAAGCTCATGCTGGTCACGGACGAGGAGCTGGACGACGTGGTGGGCCAGTCCCTCCTCGAGCTTTCCACCACCACGCGCACCGTCAGCGGGCCCAGCGGGACCCTGACCTACACCCCCGTCATCCTCAAGGTGAACGCCGTCGTCATAATAAACAACGTCCACATGAACAACGTGCGCCTGGGCTATTGGTCGACGGGCGGCGACGGCTCGACGGTAACCGACATGCAGATCAACGGCGAAAGCGGCGGCGGCGTCAACTCGGGCATGACCTGGGGCGGCGCGGGTTATCCCGTCTACATGCGCGGGCTTCGCATCGAGCTGGCCTACGACAACATCAACTCCGCCAACCCCAACTTCCTGTTCCTCAGGATGGGCAGCGACGATTTCTCCGGCTGCCTGGACGTGGACCCCGACAACAGCAGCCGGGGCTCCCTGGACCGCTTGAGCTTCGACGGCCGGGTCGTGAGCAACATCAGCCTGTGGCCCATCGTGGGCGGGCCCGTCATCATGGACCAGCAGTTCAACAACGACACGTCCACCGTGATAGCGGGTTTCGACACGCCCTTCAGCAACGTCTTGCGCATGTACTTCCACTGCGGGCCCCAGGACGAGGGCCGCACCGACTGGTTTATCACGCTGGCCGACAACATCAGCGACTCGGGGCACGCCAACAACTCGATTTCATGGAACCCGAAGATGTCCGCCGCCACCAACGTTCCGGCCCGCGGCTACTGGATGCACTTCCAGAGCCTCTACGCGGCGGCCACCCTGGACGGCGTCCTATGGTGAAGAACCGGCACATGCACATGCAAACGGCGCTTTTCCGGCTTCTCCGGGGCTGCGCGGCGATATTCCTGGCCGTCCTCGTCCTGTGCGGCCCGGCATGGGCCGGCATGTCCCTGATGGATGAGGACTCCCTCTCCGACGTGCAGGGCCAGACCGGGCTCTCGCTGGTGGCAAGGGTGCGCACCTCCGGCGGCAACATGCGTCTCACCGCCACCGGCTACCTGGACTTGGACGGCGTCACCATCAACAACTCCAACGGCGGCTTCGCCCGGATCGGCGATTACGACGACCCGGCCACGCTGGACATAGGCCGCGCCGGCACCAGCACCCGGATGCAGCTCACCCTTCCCAACGGCATGAACGGGGCCACGGAGCTTCAGGAGGTGCCCAGCATCCAGGCCGCCACGGTTTCCTGGAACGGCGTCAACATGGGCACCCTCCAGATCAACCGCATCTACCAGAACCAGTCGCGCCTCACGGCCTGGGTCCATTCGGACGGCCTGGATCTCATGGCCGAGCTCAACTACGACATCGACGAGGTGGGTACCTACAAGGGTACCGGCAGGCAGGCCTGGCTCCAGCACTGGCTCTTTTCCGCCAACAACAACGGCAACCAGACCAACCCCGGCAGGGGCACCGGATATTTCACCTTCGGACCCGGGCAGATCGACATCTACACCGCGGCCCTGAAGGGCACGGGCAGCATAGACGAGACCGCCCGCACCATCATGCGCGTCAGCTATCCCGTCTCGGGAAGCTTCCGCCTGAACAACGGGCGGATAGGCACCTCGGCCTCCTGGCACGATTACGGCCCCATCATCATGGACGGCATGACGGGCGGCGAGGTCACCATCTACATGCCCATAAGCGCCAGCTCGGGTCAGGTGAATTTCTATCCCGATAACTGATGCCGGGCATCCCTACGCTTAAAAACCCGGAAGGCGTTTCGCCTTCCGGGTTTTTTATTTTGGCGGGCCAAGGCTTCCCCGCCCGGAACGGGTCAAAATTTTCAAATTTTGGTTACTTTTTTCCCGATTAGGGCGCAGCCGCTTTACCGGTCCTTGCACAGGGCCTTTATTTCGCCTCTTTTTTTGGCACCTTTCCTGCTTGCCTCTTATACTCCGATCCTTCATGACCCAACGGCCCCAGGGGCCCATTCAAACACCGAAAGGGGAAAAGCGGCATGGCTCAAGTTATTGCGGACAAACGGGACATGGAGTTCGTCCTTTACGAGCAGATGGATTTGACGGCGCTGGCCAAGACCGAACGCTACGCGGACTTCAACCGCAAGACCTGCGACATGGTCCTAAACGAGGCCCGGAACCTAGCGGTCAAGGAAATCCTGCCCACCTGCAAGGAGGGCGACACCGTGGGCGCGCGCCTGGAAAACGGCAGGGTCACGGTGCCCGCCTGCTTCCACAAGCCCTACAAGGCCTTCTGCGAGGGCGACTGGATCGCCATGACGGACGACCCGGAGGTGGGCGGCCAGGGGATGCCCGTCACCCTTGCCCAGGCCGCCGGCGAGTACTTCTCCGGCTCCAACACCGCCTTCGTCATGTACCCCATGTTGTGCCACGGCACCGGAAAGATCATAGAGACCATCGGCACCCCGGAGCAGAAGAAGCTCTGCCTCAAGAAGCTCTACAAGGGCGAGTGGGGCGGCACCATGGTCTTGACGGAGCCCGGGGCCGGAAGCGACCTGGGGCTTCTTTCCACTTCGGCCCACGACAACGGCGACGGCACCTTTTCCATCTCCGGCCAGAAAATCTTCATCACCGCCGCCGACCACGACCTAACCCCCAACATCGTCTACCCGGTCCTGGCCCGGATCGAGGGCGCGCCAGCCGGCACCCGCGGCATCAGCCTCTTTCTCGTCACCAAGTACCGCGTGAACCCCGACGGCTCGCTCGGCGAGGACAACGACGTTCAAGTAACCGCCATCGAGGAGAAGATGGGCATCCACGGCTCCGCCACCTGCCAGGTCACCTTCGGCGGCAAGGGAAAATGCATCGGCACCCTCCTGGGCCCCCCCAACAAGGGCATGAGGGGCATGTTTCTCATGATGAACGAGGAGCGCCTGAACGTTGGAATGCAGGCCCTCTCCCTGGGCTCGGCCGCCTACCTCTACGCCGTGAACTACGCCCGCGAGCGGGTGCAGGGCAAGAACCTCTTGAAATTCATGGATGAAAGCGCGCCGGCGGTCCCAATCATCGAGCACCCGGACGTAAAAAGGATGCTCATGACCATGAAGGTCTACGTTGAGGGGATGCGGAGCCTGAACTACTTCGTGGGCCGCGCCTTCGACCTCCACCAGATGGCCGCCACCGAGGAGGAACGCGCCTACAACTTAGGCCTCGTGGAGCTTCTGGTCCCGATTGTGAAGGCCTACTGCTCGGACCGCTCCTTCGACGTGTGCGTCTCGGCCATGCAGGTCTACGGCGGCTACGGTTACTGCCAGGACTACCCCGTGGAGCAGCTCACCCGCGACTGCAAGATAACCGCCATCTACGAGGGCGCCAACGGCATCCAGGCCATGGACCTCCTGGCCCGGCAGCTCGGAAAGCAAAACGGCAAGGTCTTCATGAACTTCCTGGCCGAGATCGGCAAGACCGCGGCCGCAGCCAAGGCCGTGCCCGGCCTGGCCCTCTACGCCGCCAAGGTGGAGGAAGCCGCCGGAAAGCTGGCGGAGCTTGCCATGCACCTCGGAAAGCTCGCCATGGCCTTTAACGAAAACACCCTCCAGGCCTTCTCCACGGCCTACCCCTTCCTGGAAGTGATGGGCGACGTCATCATGGCCTGGATGCACCTCTGGCGCGCCGCCATCGCCGCCCCCAAGCTGACAAAGCTCTTGGACGGCGCCACCGGCGACGCCAAAAAGGCCGCCATCGCCAAGAACCGCGAGGCCGCCTTCTACGACGGCCAGGTCAAGGGCTGCGAGTACTTCATGACGGCAATCCTTCCCATAACCTTCGGCAAGATGACCGCCATCCTCTCCAGCACCCCCGCCGTCATAGACATGGACGAGGCATCCTTCGGCGGGAAGTAAGGAGGGAAAAGCAAAGGCAAAAGAATGCCTCCGGCGGCCGGGGAGACTACGTCCCCCCGGACCCCCGATAATGGCTCCGCGTGTGCGCAGCACACGCGGAGCAAGTTTTTTGAGGGCTTCGCATTCGGCCGCCCGACAATCGTCATGCGGAAGAGTGCCTGAAAGTAAGGCTCGGCAAGACCGATGGTTGATAAAAATACTTTATATCGCTATGTTACGGTGCGAGCGTTCAAAAAATGAACGCTCCGGCGTCAAGCGGGAACAAGGGGGGGCGAAGCGTTCAAAAAATGAACGCCTGAGGTATAACTATCCTAATCTATATGCTTTATCCCGCTCATGATTTGCCGGGCCCTTCTCGTTGGCCCCTCTTCGGCGCATCAATCCTTGTCCGGCAAAATGCGAAGCCCTCCAAAAACACGCGAAGCCTTGCGCAGCAAGGCGGAGCGCATATCGGGGGTCCGGGGGCGGTTTGCGCCCCCGGCCGCCGGAGGCGCTTTGCTTTTTCTTTAAATTCCGCTTTCGGCGAGCTTCCGGACAAGCTCCTGCTGGTCCTTGGAAAGCTTTTTGGGCACGGTTACGAGGATGCGGACGAAGAGGTCGCCGCGTTTTTTGGTCTGCATGTCCAATAGGCCCTGGCCGGCGAGGCGCATCTTGGTCTGGTGGCGGGTTCCGGGCGGGATTTTGAGGCTCTTGGGGTCGCCGTCCACGATGGGCACGGTGAGGGTTGTACCGAGGAGGGAGTCGGAGAGCTTGATTTCGCGGTCCATGTGAAGGTCCACGCCCTCAACGCGGAAGAGGGGGTCGTCGATGAGCTTCGCCTGGATGAAGAGGTCCCCGGCGGGGCCGCCCGCGGGGCCGGGCTCGCCCTTGCCGGTGAGGCGGAGCTTGCGGCCGGAGACCATGCCGGCGGGAATCTTCACGTTCATCTTTTCCTGGCGGCCCTTGTGGGAGAAGCTGATGGTCTTCTCGGCCCCGCGCACCACCTCGGCTAGGGTGAGGGGCAGCTCGTAGACCAGGTCCGCGCCCTTTTCGGGGTAAGTGGCGCCGCCCATGCCCATTCCGCCGAAGCCGAAGGGGTCCATACCCGCG
>JAKAGN010000135.1 GCA_021815525.1 Deltaproteobacteria bacterium | reverse complement strand
AGGCGTCCATGATGCGGCCGGCCGCGCCCGGCGATATGCCGTGGCCCGTGAGGAATACCAGCGTGTCCCGCTGGCCCTTCTTGGCCCGCCAGTCCTCCATGATGAGGCCAAGCTTGGCCTCTCCGATCCCTTTCACCGAAAGCAGGCGCTCGGGCTCCTCGTCCATGACGGCAAGGGCACGCTCGCCGAACTTTTTCACGATCCTCTCGGCAAGCGAGGGCCCCAGCCCCTTGATGAGCCCCGATCCCAGGTACTCGCGGATGCCGTCCGCCGTGGCGGGCGCCACCACCTCGAAGCTCTTTACCCTAAACTGCCGGCCGAAGCGGGGATGCGTCTCCCACTCGCCAGTGGCCTTCAGGCTCTCCCCCACGTCGATCCGCCCCATGTTGCCCAAAAGCGGCACCACGCCGTCGCTCTCGGTGGCGAGTCGCGCGATGGTGAAAAGATTTTCCTCGTTGTGGAAGGTGATGGCGCTGACGCGGCCTTCGATCTCGTGCATGGCGGTCTGTTCAACGATGGTTCGCGGCAAAAGAGCAACGGGGAAAGGGACCTGGGGAAACCCTTTCTTGAAAGGATTTCCCCGTCCCTCTCCCCGCACCCTGCAATCCTTCCGCCCTCCGCCCTTACTTGGCGTCCGAGAAGACCGAGTGCGCCTCGAGAAGGTCCAGGGCCCGCACCACGACGCGGTCCTCCATGAGCTTCTTCAAGGTTAGCTGGCCGAACTTCTCCTCGGAGCCGCCCTCGGCGGGCGCGGTGCCCGGCTTCACGGCGCCCGGCTTCTGGTCGGTTTCGCCAGGCTTCACGTCGGCGGGCTTGTCGCCGTCCTTCCTGTCGGCGTCCTTCCTGTCCTTCACCCGGGGCGCCAGGTGATGGGTCAGGTCGCGCTCGCGCAGGTGATCGCGCTTCTTGGGGGGCGTCTCGCCCTGGTCCTCGTCGCCGCCCGTGTCGAGATCGTCGGCCGCCTCGATGTCGGGAACTATGCCCGCGGCCTGGATGGAACGGCCCGAGGGCGTGTAGTAGCGCGCGATGGTGAGCTTCAGGGCGTAGCCGTCCGGCAGGGGCTCCACGCTCTGCACCGAGCCCTTTCCGAAGGTGGTGACGCCCATCACCACGGCCTTCTTGTGGTCCTGGAGAGCCCCGGCCAGGATCTCGGAGGCGGACGCCGTGCCGCTGTTAACCAGCACCACGATGGGGTACTTGCGCTCCACCGAGTCCTTGTGGGCCTTGTAAACGCGGTTGTTCTCCTTCTTGCGGCCCCTTATGGAAACGATGTCGCCCGAGTCGATGAAAAGGTCGGCCACCTCTATGCACTGCTTCAAAAGCCCGCCCGGGTTGTTCCTGAGGTCCATGACCAGACCCTTCAGGGGCACGGGGCCGTGCTCGAGCGCATCCAGGGCCTTCTTGACGTCTTCGGTGGTGTTGTCCTGGAAGTTGGTGATCCGAAGGTACCCGTAGCCGGGCTTCATGAGGAGCGAGCGTACCGACACGATGGGGATGATGTCCCGCACCAGCGTATAGTCCTTGGGATCCTCGAAGCCGTCCCTGTAGATGGTGAGGGTCACCTTGGTGCCCTTGGGGCCGCGCATCTTGTCCACGGCCTCCCACAGCTTCATGTCCTGGGTGGAGGCCCCGTCCACCTTCAATATCCGGTCCCCGGCCTTGATGCCGGCCTTGTCCGCCGGGGTGCCCTCTATGGGCGCAACCACCGTGATGTAGCCGTCCTTCATGGCCACCACGATCCCCAGGCCCCCGAACTCGCCGGAGGTGTCGATCTGAAGCTCCTTGTAGGCCTCGGGCGTAAGGAACGCGCTGTGGGGATCCAGGGACTGGAGCATCCCGCCCAGGGCCCCGTCGATCAGCTTGTCGCCGTCCACGGGATCCACGTAGTTACGCTCGACTATCTCGAGCACCGTGGCGAACCGTTTCAAACCCTTGTAAGTCTGCTCGCTCGCGGCCCGCACCGCGTCGAAGCCCATGAACATCACGAGGGTCACCGCGATCCCCATGAGGCCAAGGACCAGTCCCTTCCTTCTGCTGATGAATTTCATCTGACGCTCCTCGTTGTCAGCCGTTTTCGGCCTGCCGCCACCGGCCCGCCGAAAGTCCGAGCCCGGAACCAATCACCCTCCTACTATAATCCACTTTTTCCTGCAAGACCACACAAATTCCGGAAACGCCCCCGCGGCCCGCAAGCCCTTCTTCCGCCGTTTGACCCGCGCCCCGCGAAATGCTATGAATTTTTCCGCCGGGGAGTGCCGACAACGGTTTTCCCCGGGCAGGGGCCTCCGCCGGATCCCTTACGGGCTTCTTCCAATCCGGCGGGGTCCCCGCGCCAGGCTTCGCAAAAACGCGAGGCGCTGTGTTGCGCATCGTCTTGCGCTCGGTCATGTACAAAAGTACACTCCCTTCGCGCGCGACTCGCGCGCCTTGCGCCTCATCGTTTTTGCGAAGCCTGGGGACCGGAGCCGCCCCAACGCGAGGCGCTGTGTTGCGCATCGTCTTGCGCTCGGTCATGTACAAAAGTACACTCCCTTCGCGCGCGACTCGCGCGCCTTGCGCCTCATCGTTTTTGCGAAGCCTGGGGACCGGAGCCGCCCCCGAGAAGCGGAAAAAACAAAGGGAAACAAGACGTTCAAACCAGAGTGGAAACGATGAAATGAAACCCGAGCTCATCAGCCTCCTTTGCGAAAAATCGGTGAACTGGTCCGACGAGCCCCGCTTCAAGCTGGTCTCCGGCCGCGTGAGCCGCTTCTACGTCAACTGCAAGCCCGTAACGCTGCACCCCCGCGGGATGTACCTCATAGGCCACCTCATGATGGAGGCCCTGGCAGACGCCCGGATAGAGGGCATCGGCGGCCTCACCTTCGGCGCCGACCCCGTGGCCATGGCCGCCGCCTTCGCCTCGGAGCTGGTGGGACGGCCCGTGAAGGCCTTCTCCATAAGGAAGACCCAGAAGGACCACGGCATAGTGAAATGGATCGAGGGCGACCTTAAGCCCGGCGACCCCGTGGCCGTCATCGACGACGTGGCCACCACCGGCGGCTCCACCATCAAGGCCATCGAGCGCGCCCGCGAAGAAGGCCTGAACGTCGTGAAGGCCATAGTCCTGGTGGACCGGCAGGAGGGCGGCCTTGACGCCATCCGGGCGCTGGTCCCCGACGCCTCCGCCCTCATCACCCGCAGCGAGCTTCTCGCGTGCTGGAAAAAGAAGTAGCCATGCCGGCCGGGGCCCCGACCCTCATCCTTAACGTCAAGGGTAACAGCCTGGACGACGGCCCGGGCATCCGCTCGGTGATCTTCTTCAAGGGCTGCCCGCTTTCCTGCGCCTGGTGCCACAACCCCGAAAGCCAGAAGCGGGAGGCCGAGCTTTCCTTCGACCCCAAAAAGTGCGTGGGCTGCGACACCTGCCTGCCGCTCTGCCCCCGCGGGGCGCTCTCGCGGCAAAACCCGGGCTTCGTGGACCGCGGAAAATGCGACCTCTGCTTCCTGTGCGCCCGCGGGTGCCCCTCCGGGGCCCTGGAGGAGCTGGGAAGGGAAAGGGCCCTCGACGAGGTCCTGGAGGCCCTTTTAAAGGACAAGCCCTTCTACGACGCCTCCGGCGGCGGCGTGACCCTTTCCGGCGGCGAGCCCACGCTTAACGCCGAGTTTCTTTCCGGTCTTTTGCCCAGGCTTTCGGAAAAGGGCGTCCCGGTGCTCCTGGAAACCTGCGGCCTCTACGAGCCCCGCCGCTTCGAGGAGGAAATCCTTCCGCACCTGGGCGCGGTCTACTTCGATCTGAAAGTGATGGACGAGGCGGCCCACCGGCGCTTCTGCGGGGCCGGAAACCGCGTGATCCTGGAGAACTTCCGGCGGCTTGCCGAATCGCGGAAAAACGGCCGGCCCGAGCTGACGCCCCGGATGCCGCTCGTGCCCGGAATCACCGCCACGCCGGAAAACGTGGCCGCCGCCGCCGCGTTTGTCGCGCAATGCGGGCTCAAACACTTCAAGCTTCTGGCCTACAATCCCCTGTGGCCCGAAAAGATGGAAAAGATCGGCCGCGAGAACCCAGCGGCGCGCGACCCGGCGCTCGGCCGCTTCATGCCCGCGGACGAGGTTGCGGCCTTGAAGGAAATCTGCCGGGGCTTCGGCCTCGAAACCCCGTGACACGGAAGGAGACGAATCATGTTTTTTCACGAAGGTCCCAGTGCGAGGCCCGAAGGCGGAGGACGCGTAAGGATCTCCGGGACAGGGGTTTTCGTGCGCCTCCTTCTCCACCTCATGGCCGCAAACTTCAACATGCGGAAATCCTTGAAGATAGAGCTTGGCGGCCTGGACGGGCCCCTTGACTTCACCGTGGGGATAGAGACGGACTCGGGAAGCGTGAGCAGCGCCATCCGCTTCCGGGGCGGCAGGGCCAGGGTGCTTTCGGGGGTTCCGGCGGACGCGGACGGGCGCCTATGCTTCACCTCCGACGCCGCGGTCCGGCGCTTCCTCGCCGGCACCTCTACGGACCAGGTCTACATGGTCTTGAAAAACGATCTTACGATGAAGGGAAACGCCTCCATCCTGAATCTTTTCATCTACTTCGTCTCCATCCTCCTTCACAGGCAGCAGATCAGGAAGATGGCGAAGGAGCGCCGCGCGGACCAAAAGCGCCTGGCCTCCGCCTCGCCCGGAGCCCCGGCGGACGCGCCTGCGCCCCGGCGGGAGCGCCTGAAGGGCCAAAAGACGGACCCGGGCGTGAAGTTCCTGGATGATCCCTACCTGTCGGAGTACCGCCTGGACGACTTTCCCCGGGTGAAGGCCTTCCTGGCGCGGCATTTTTCCGAGCGGGCCGAGGTATGCCCCGAGCTTCCCCTTCTCGTCACCCGCTGGCACCGGGAAAACGGCTTCGAGACGAAGAAGGACGGGACCCCCTGGAACCCCATCCTCAGGAAGGCCGAGTGCTACAAGCACCTCATGGAGCATAAGCTCCCCCGCATCAACCAAAACGACCTCATCGCCGGCGCCACCACCTCCAAGGACATCGGCGTGGTGGTCTACCCCGAGGGCCACGGCACCATGATCTGGGGCGAGCTTCTGACCGTCCCCCACCGCAGCCTCAACCCCTACGACGTCTCCCCCGAGACCCGGCGCGCCCTCCACGACGAGGTCTTTCCCTACTGGGTCCACCGCAACTTCAAGGAGTGGGTCCGGGAGAAGTTCGGGAACCCCCTGTGCCAGCAGATCGACGAGCGCTTCGCCGTCTACTTCGACTGGAAGAGCGTCACCATCTCCCACACCATCCCGGACTTCCCCAAGCTCCTCAAAAAGGGCGCGGCGGGCATCATGGCGGAGGTCCGCGAGGCCATGGAGCAAGACCCCGACCCCGATCGCAACGTGACCCGCGAGGCCATGCTCCTTTGCCTCGAAGGGCTCGTGGCCTTCAGCCGGAACCTCTCCAGGGAGGCGGGCGCGCAGGCCCTTTCCGAGAAGGACCCCGTGCGCCGCGCCGAGCTTCTGCGGCTCTCCGAGATCTGCGCCCGCGTCCCGGAGCACCCGGCCCGCAGCCTCGACGAGGCCGTGAACGCCATCTGGATCACTTTCGTGGCCCTACACATGGAAAGCACCAACGCCGGGCTCTCGCTGGGGCGCCTGGACCAGTGGCTCCAGCCCTACCTCGAATCCGACATGGCGGCCCTTGCCGATGAAACGGAGCGCCGCGACACCATCCGTCGCGCCATCGAGCTGATAGGCTGCCTCATGATGCGGGCCACGGATCACCTCCCGCTCACCCCCGACTTCGCCAACTTCTACTTCGGCGGAAGCAGCTCGGACCAGGCCATAACCCTGGGGGGCGTCACCCCGGAGGGCGGGGACGGCGTGAACGACATGACCTACATTTTCCTCAAGGTCACCGAGATGCTGGCCATCCGCGACCCCAACGTGAACGCCCGCTACAACCCTGAGATGAACAGTGACGCCTACTTGAAGCGCCTTTGTGAGGTGAACCTCCTGACCACCGCCACGCCCTCCATGCACAACGACAAGGCCATATGGGCGGCGCTTGCCGAGTTCGGCTACGCGGAGGAGGACCTAAGGAACTGGTCCGCCACCGGCTGCGTGGAGCCCACCCTCTCGGGCCGGCACATAGGCCACACCAACTTCCAGATGATCAACATGGTGGCGGCCCTCGAGATGGCCATGCATAACGGCCTCCACCCCCTCATGGGCTGGAAGCTGGGGCCCGATACCGGCCTCGTCGAAAACGGCGATTTCGCTTCCTTCGACGAGTTCTTCGAGGCCTTCAAAAAGCAGTTCGCCTTCCTGATCGACCAGTCCATCCGCTACAACGAGATGCTGGCGCAAGCCCACCAGGAGCTTAGGCCCACCCCCATGCTCTCGTGCCTCATAGAGGACTGCATCACCAAAGGCCGCGACGTGACCCGCGGCGGCGCGCGCTACAACAGCTCGGGTGCGGCATGCATAGGCCTGGCCGACGTCACCGACTCCCTCCTCGCCATAAAAAAGCTCGTCTACGACGAAAAAAAGCTCACCTTCGCCGAACTCAAGGCCGCGGTGGACGCCAACTTCGAGGGCCACCCGGCGATCCTGGCTCTTGTCCGCAACAAGGTGCCCCTCTTCGGCTCGGGCAGCCCCGAGGCCGTCCAAATGGCCGACCGCGTGGCCTCCTTCGCCCACGACACCTACGGCTCCTACGTAAACTACCGCGGCGGCCGCTACACCACCGGCTTCTGGTCCATGTCCAACCACGTGGCCTACGGCACCCTCTCGGGCGCGCTCCCCTCAGGGAAGCTTGCCGGCAAGCCCTTCACCCCGGGCCTCACCCCCCAGCCCGCGGCCTCCCCAAGCCTCCTCGACAACCTCCGCGACGTGGCGGCCCTAAACCCCCGCAACATGAACAACAACATCGCCTTCAACGTGAAGGTGGTGCCCCACCCCGGCGACGGCCACGAAAAAACCGTGGAAACCATGATGCAGTACGTGAAAACCTACTTCCTCTTAGGCGGAATGCAGATGCAGATGAACACCGTGACCTCGAAGACCCTCCGGGACGCCATGGCCCACCCCGAGCTGTACCGGCACCTCCTGGTCCGCATCTCCGGCTACAACGCCTACTTCACCACCTTAAACCGCGACATGCAGCAGGAACTCATCGACCGCGCCGAGTACGGACTATAGGCGTAAGATCAAGGATTCGCGGAGGGAAGGGGGGAGGAAAACC
>JAKAGN010000134.1 GCA_021815525.1 Deltaproteobacteria bacterium | reverse complement strand
TGCAGGAGGCGTATGGCCCGGGCCGCCGCGGCCGAGGCCTGGGTCACGGAGTCCTTGATGTCCTTGGGGCCTTCGGCGCAGCCGGCGTAGAAGACGCCGCGGGTGGCGGCGTCCACGGGCTGGAGCTTTGGGTGGGCCTCCAGGAAGAAGCCGTCGGAGGTCAGCTGCAGGCCCAGCATCTCCTTGATCTTCTGGGTGTCGGGGGAGGGCTTCATGCCCACCGCCAGGACCAGCATGTCTAGCGTCAAGGTCTCAAGCTTGCCGGTGGCGGTGTTCTCCACGGAGACGGTGAGGCTTTTATCCGGGTTTTCGGAGACCGTGCCCGGAAGGCCGCGCAGGTAGCGGGTCCCCATGCGGCGGCTTCTCAGGTACAGGTCCTCGAAGCCCTTTCCGAAGGCGCGGATATCCATGTAGAAGACCGTTACGTCTATCCCCGGGTAGTGCTCTTTGAGCATCAGCGAGGATTTTACGGTGTTCATGCAGCAGACGTTCGAGCAGTAGCTGCCGCCCTTCCGGGCGTTGCGGCTTCCCACGCACTGTATGAAGCCCACGCTCCTGGGGACCGCGCGGTCGGTGGGCCGCAGGATTTCGCCCTTGGTGGGGCCGCCCGCGTTGATGAGCCGCTCGAACTCCATGCTGGTCACCACGTTTTCGAAGCGTGTATAGCCGTACTCGTCCTGCTCGGTGGGGTCGTAGACCGAAAGCCCCGTTGCCACGATCACGGCTCCCACGTCCACCGTGAACTCGGAATCGGACATGTGGAAATCGATGCACTTTTTGGTGCAGGCGTCCACGCACTTGGAGCACACGGCCGGGTTGTGGCCCAGGCACTCGGAGACGTTGATTAGATAAGACGAGGGCACGGCCTGCGGGAAGGGCTTATATATGGCCTTCCTTGAGCCCAGGCCCTGGTTGGACTCGTCCGGGCGCACCACGGGGCAGACCTTGGCGCAGTCGCCGCAGGAGGTGCACTCCTTCTCCTTGACGTAGCGGGCCTTTTTCCGGATCTTGACGGAAAAGTTCCCCACGGAGCCTGAAACCTCGGTGACTTCCGAAAGCGTGTGGAGCGTTATGTTGGGATGCCGACCGGCATCCGTCATTTTGGGCCCCAGTATTCAGATGCTGCAATCTATGGTGGGGAAGGTCTTGTCCAGAAGCGCCATTGTGCCGCCGATGGTGGGCTCCTTCTCCACCAGGACCACCTCGTAGCCGGAGTCGGCGAGGTCCAGGGCCGCCTGGATTCCGGCCACGCCGCCGCCGATGACCAGCGTCCTCTTGACGAGGGGGTGGGTCTCCTCGTAGAGGGAGTCCAGGCCCGCGGCCCGGGCCGCCGACATGCGCACGAGGTCCAGGGCCTTTTTGGTGGCGTTTTCCGGCTCGTTCATGTGGACCCAGGAGCACTGCTCCCTAAGGTTCGCCATGTCCAAAAGGTAGGGGTTCAGGCCCGTGTCGGCCAGCATCCGCCGGAAGGTGGGCTCGTGGAGCCGGGGCGAGCAGGAGGCCACCACCACGCGGTTTACGTTCTTCTCGGTAATGTCCTTCCTGATGGCCTCCTGGCCGGGCTCGGAGCAGGCGTAGGGGACGTCCATGGAGGAGACCACGAAGGGATAGGCTGCGGATTTTTCGGCCACGGCCGCGCAATCCACCACATGCCCTATGTTGTGGCCGCAGTGGCACACGTAAACGCCGATCCGGGGCTCTTCCGCGGGGGCGGCTTTCTTCACGTTCTGCATGATTCTCATTCCCAGTGGATGGTTCGGGAAAGGAGGCCCGTCAAGTCCTCCATCTCCATTTCCAGGTCTTTTTTCAGAAAGGGATCGTTCATGGCGCAGGCCAAGTGGATCTGGCACTTGGGGCAGGCCGTCACCAGGAGCTCCGCGCCGGTGGCCCTGGCCTCCCGGAGGCGCTCCACCTGGAGGGCCTTGGCGTAACGGTCGCAACCGGTCCAGGCGGAGTTTCCGCAGCACACGGCGGAGACGCCCTTCCGGGGCATCTCCGTCAAAGGCGCCCCGCCCAGGCGGGCCATGAGCTTACGGGGGAGCGGGGCCAGCTCCATGTGCCGGGAAAGCCTGCAAGGGTCCTGGAAGGCGATCTTCCGGCCTGGAGCCGAGAAGGCCACCGCGCCCTTCGAAACGTGGCGCTCCACGAACTCCAGAATGTGGGTCACCGGAACGCCCAGGGGCACGCCCTCGCGGGGGTAGTCCACCGCAAGGGTGCGCAAGCCCTCGGGGCAGGCCACCACCACCTCCTTCGCGCCAGACTCCTTGACTGCCGCGGCGTTCAGGCGGGCGAGCGAGAGGAAACTCTCGCGGTCGCCGCTCCAGAGGAGATCGTGGCCGCAGCAGCGCTCGTTATCGAGGACCGCGGGCGCGACGTCGAAGAAGTTCATGAGCCGGATGCTGTCGGTGAGTATCTTCCGGGTGTTCACCTTCAGGCTGTGGCGGAAGAACACGTCGAAGAAGGGCGCGCAGCCGCCGAAGAATAGGACGGGGCTCCCCCGGTCCAGCTTGAGGTCCTCCGGCAGCCAGTCCCAATGCCTTACCGGAAGCCCCGGCGAGCACATGGTGCGGGAAAGGGACTGGAAGAAGCCGTCGTGGGCCGAAAAGCCCGGGAGCCCGGCTTCCAGGAGGAGCGCCCGGACGCGCCCCACGAACTCGGGAAAGTTCACGGCGCTGGGGCAGCGGTCGGTGCACAGGCCGCAGGTGAGGCAGGACCACACGCCCTTCGTCACGGCCTCGTCCGTAAGGTTCCCGGCGATAAGCGCCGCCGCCATCGCCCGGGGCGAGAAGGGCTTCCCGGCAAGCGTCAGGGAGCAGGCCGATGTGCATTTGCCGCAGTCCTGGCAGGCGTGTACGTCGTAGTCCGCCACGATCTTCCTGATGCGCCCGGCAAGGTCCCCGGAGGGCTCGGGCTTGGGCCGGGGCGTCACGGGGCTTTTTCCCAGCGCCCGCACCCTCTCCTCGAAGCCCGTAAGGAAGCGGACCAGCTCCTCCGACTCCTCCTCCCGGAAGTGGGCGTGGGCCAGCCTTTCGCCCGAGAGCCCCAGGAGGTTCAGGATGTCGCGGGTGTCCTCCACGTTGTTCCTGGCGGTCGCCGTGCCCACGCCGTAGCGGCATGCGCCCTCGGCGCAGCCCAAGAGGACCACGCCGTCGGCCCCCATCTCGAAGGGCTTGAACAAGAGCGCCGTGGTGAGGCGGCCCGAGCACGGCACGCGCACCATCTTCATGCGCGCCAGAATGGGGTGCCCCGCGTCCTGGAGCGACTGGAAGGCCGCGTGCGGCCCCCAGTTGCACAGGAACACGAGGATTTTAAGTTCTTCCTTTTCCATTACCTGTCCTTGCTTCACTATGTTTCCGAAATATTTTCAAGGTCGCAGCATCCACCCAGGTCAGCGCTGGGGCCTTTTCTGCCCTTGAACGAAGGCCCGGCGTGAAGGGCGCTCAAAACGATGAGCCGCACGGCGCGCAAGGCGCGCGCGATGGGAGCGTACTTCTTGTACGTGACCGAGCGTAAGCCGATGCGCAACACAGCGGATCGCGTTTTGAGCGCCCTTCACAGCACGTCTTCCAACATGCGCGCCAGATAGGCGCGGCTGCGGTAAGGGCTGTCCATGGCCGAGGGCGGGCACAGGGACACGCAGTTGCCGCAGCCCTTGCACAGGGCCTCGTCCACGAGGGCAGTGAAGCCCGCGGAGTCGCTCCGCACCAGGCTCACGGCCTGGTAGGGGCAGACCGAGACGCAGGCCCCGCATCCCCGGCAGCGGGAGCCGTCCACCGTCACGGTGTAGCCCTTGCTCTGGCGCGGCCCCCGGGGCATGACGGAGGCTGCGCACACGGCGGCGGCGAGCCCCTTCTTCCGCTCGGAGACCCGGACATCCTCGGGATCGGCCAGGAAGAGCCCGGCCACGGAGGTGCCGCCCGGAAAGAGGAAGGGCACGCCCTCCTCGCCGACCCTCTGGGCCCCGGAGTCCACCATGCGTCCGCACTGGCCCTCGCGGGGCGCGTAGGAAACCGGGGAGGAGTCGTCGGTCCCCAGGATCACGGCCCCTGCGTGGACGGTGCGCGGGCCGCTCTCGGCCTCGATCATGATGCGGAAGTCCCCCACCGTGCCGGAGAGGGACTTCACGCCGGACTCCGGGAATCTGTGCACGTTCTGGAAGGAAGAAAGCTCCGGCGAGCCGTCGTCCGCGAACACGAAGACCTCGTTGCCGCTTTCGGCCAGCGCGCGGGCCGCGTGCCGGGCGGGCTCGGTGGAGCCGATCACCGCGAAGGTGAAGTTGTAGGTGCGGATGGGCGCGGGAAGGGTCTTCAAGCGCTTGACCCGGCGGATGGAGCGGGTGAGGAGGCCCCGGAAACGGGCCTCGGCGGCCGCCGGGTCCGACGAAAGGAGCGAGAGGGCCTCGCCCCTTATGTTGACGGTCTCCACCATCGAGCGGGAGACGCCCGTGCCCTTGAAGAGGCCGAACTTCAAGCGGCTCCTCTGGTCCGTGCAGGCCGAGCAGACGAAATCCAGGGGGCAGCACACGCAGGAGGCGAGAACCGCGCGGGTGACGCCCTTTCTGCGGATGCTGCGCACGATGTGGGCGTAACCCTCGGGCGCGCAGGCGGAGGTCAGGGTCTCGGCGTGTACCACCTCGGGAAGCGTTTTAAGCTCCTCGACGAAGGCCTCCATGGCCGGGGAAAAGCCCAGGGACTCGTTGCAGCGGCACACGAAGACCCCCACCCTTACCTCCGGGTCGAGGCCGGGGTCCGGAACGGAAAGCGGCACGCCCCGGCCCCTGGGCCGGTCGGAGGTGCCGGAAAGGAGCGACATGGCGGAGGCCGCGGCCGCGAAGCCGCGCAGGATCATGGCGAAGACGTCGCTCTTGGCCGCGGGCGGCCCGTAGGCCCGGATCACGTCGTCGCCCCTAAGCGCCGGGGCCAGGTCCGGGTCCGCCAGGATAACCACCCCGGCGTGCTCCTTTGTCTCGAAGTCAGGGGCGCCGTGGCTCACGGCCCCGATGGCGCCGCAGGCCTCGCGGCACAGGAGGCACTCGGAGCAGTCCCCGCAGGCGAGGCAGCGCTCGGCCTCGGAGATGGCCTGGGCCTCGGAAAGCCCCAGCACCGCCTCGGAAAAGTCCGCCACCCGCTGCTTTCCACGGCGCTCGGGCTCCACGGCCCGCGAGAGGGCGAAAACGTCCGCGCCCACCGGGGCGTAGTCCCGGGCCGCCGGCCGCACGGTCTCCGGGAAAATCTCTTCGCCGGAAAGCGCGCGGTGGATGGAGCGGGCCGCGGCCCTGCCCCCGGCCATGGCTTTGACCACCGATGACGGGCCGCTCGCCGCGTCGCCCGTTGCGTAAACCTTCGGGATGCCGGTTTCGTGGCCAGCGCCCGCCTTGAGGAAGCCGGAATCGCTCACCGGGACGCCCGGATCGCCGGGCTTTTCCGCGAAGGGCCCCACCTGGCCGATGGCCACCACCGCGCGGTCGAATTCAAGCTCGAAGGGCTTCGCGTCCTGTACCGTGACCGGCCAGGCGATGCCGTTTTGATCGGGCTTGCCGGGCTTCGTGGCGCGGCAGACGAGCGCCGCAAGCTTCCCGTTCTTCCCGGAAAACTCAACAACCCGGGTCTTGAAGACGATGGGGATGTCCTCCTCGGCGGCGGCCCTTATCTCGTCCTCGTCGGCCGGGACCATCTCCGCGGGAAACCACGACACGATGGTGGGATTTCCGCCAAGGCGCTTCACGGCCCGGGCCGCGTCGAAGGCCGAGTTGCCGTCGCCGATGACGGCGGTTTTCCCCGAAAGAGACTTGATCTCCCCGCGGTAGACCCGTGAGAGGAAGGAGACCGCGCCCTCCACGTTTTCGAGGTCCTCGCCGGGCATACCTAGCCTGCGGTCCGTCCACGCGCCGGTGGCCAGGAGCACCGCGTCGTTTTCGGCGCAAAGCTTCGGAAGGTCCTTCTTGAAATCCACGGCGCTGTCGGTCTCGAAGCGCACGCCCAGGGCCTTGATCCACCCGATCTCCCTATCCAGTATCTCGCGCGGCAGCCGGTAGGCGCCTATGGCGTAGCGCAGGAGCCCGCCGATCTCCTTTTCCCGCTCCAGGACGGTCACGGCGTAGCCCAAGCGCGTAAGGTCCGCGGCGGCCGCGATCCCGGCGGGGCCAGAGCCCACAACCGCCACCTTCTTCTCCCGGAAGGGCTCCACCCGCTCCGGTAGCGCGTCCGCGGCGTGGCCAAGCTCCCAGTCCGCCAGAAAGCGCTTCACGGCCCGGATGGTCAAGGGCGCATCCACGTCCTTCCTGCGGCAGTCCTTCTCGCAGGGGTGAGTGCAGACGCGGCCGCAGATGCCGGGAAGCACGTTGTCCCGCCGCACCACGTCCAATGCCTCGGCGTAGCGCCCGGCGCGTGTAAGGGCCAGGTAGGCCTGGGCGTTGACCCCGAGGGGGCAACCCTCCCGGCAGGGGGGATTTTTCCGTTTCTCGATCCTGGGCCTGCCCGGAAGGCTCATGCGTCCCGAGGAGGTCACGGCCTTCTTGCCGCCCGCAAGCGTCACCGGGCAGACCTTCTCGCAGCTTCCGCAAAGGGTGCAGCGTTCGGCGTCCACGTAGGTGGCGCGGCAGGTGATCCTGGCCGAGAAGCCTTCGGCCGTGTTCTTGACGCTCGTGACCTCGCCGGGCGCAAGAAGCCGGATGGCGGGGTTCCGCAGTATGCGCAAGAGCCCCGAGCGGTGGGCGTAGTTGAGAGCCACCCCCGACGGGAGCCTCCATTCCTCGCGGGAGAGCTTCTCGTTCAGGTCGGGATCCGGGTCGACGAGGGTCACGGGGATGCCCAGCTCACCCAGCTTGTTCACGGCGGCGATCCCGGCCGGGGTCGCCCCGATCACCAGCACCCGGTGCAGTCTGTCCTTGGCGCGCTTCACTTTATGGTAGCTCCTTTGCGGGGGGAGATGAAACCTCTTGTAAACAAAAGGCTCTCCCGTCCCTCCCCCGCATGGGTGGTCAAAAAATTTTCGGTAAAGGGGGATGGGCTTATTTCAGTTCCCGGAAATCCCGCGAACGGGACACCCGGGCAGTTTTTCTTCAACCGAATTTGTTGGGTGAACCCTGGCCTTCGACCACGAAGCATCCAACCAGTTTCCCCCTTTTCCGCCTTTCATGCGTTGACCGGCCTAATGCGAAGCCCTCCATAACCCGCGCGGCGTGTGCGAAGCACACCCGCGCCATTACGGGGGGCCGGGGGCGGGCCATTTTCATGCTTTGGGCCCCCG
>JAKAGN010000133.1 GCA_021815525.1 Deltaproteobacteria bacterium | reverse complement strand
CACGTACTCGCCCCAGGGCACCAGGTGCGCCTTGTCGTAGGAGCCCAGCACCCGCGCGCCGGGCGAGAGGAAGTAGGCCCGGTTGGTGCAGCGCCAGCGGCCGAGATCGGGCTCGCAGAAGGGGCTTCCGGCAAGTAGATAAAGGCCCGTCCGGTGCGCGAGGTCGAAAACCTCCCCGGTGTAAAGCGTCTCCTCCAGGAAGTGGAAGGGCATGGCGCTTTCGGGCCACACGGCGAGCTTGGCGCCGCGCCAGGCGGCGTAGCGGGTGAGGGAAAGGTACTTCTGCATCGTGGCCGCCTGGTAGGCCGGGTCCCACTTCACCGCCTGGTCTATGTTTCCCTGGATGGCCGCCACGGCAACGTGCTGGGCGGCGGCGGCCTCCTTGTCCACAGCATCCACGGTGAAACGCCCGTAGCATAACGTGGCCGCAACCAGAACCCCGGCCGCCCCAAGAGCCAGGGCCGCCGAGCGCCGGCTCACGGCCCGGCCGTTCACCCCGGCTTTCAGCGCCGCAGCCAGGGCCAGGAAAATCGCGGCGTTCACCGCGGCCGCGAGCCCGGACAGGAGCGGCACGCCGCCCAGGTCGGCGATCTGTATTACGAATATGCGCCGGTAAAGGGCGTGGCCCAGGCTGCACCAGGGAAAGCCCGTGAAAAGGTACATGCGCAGAAACTCGACCCCCACCCAGGCCGCCGGAACCGCGACGAAAAAAAACCCGGGCGAGGGCGCGGAAAGCCGCACCAGGGCGCAGAAAAGGGCCGTGTAAGCGGCCAGGACCGCGGAAAGCAAGAGTAGAAACAGGATGGAAAGGCCGGCCGGAAGGCCGCCGTAACGGGTCATGGCGATCACGACCCAATAAAGCAGCGCGGAAAAATGAAATATCCCGAACACGAGCCCCAGGCGCGCGGCCCCCATGGGGCTCTTGTCCCGGATGGCCCAAAGGAGCGGAACGAGCCCCACCCAGGCCAGCGCGTCCCAGCCCGCCTTGGGAAAGGCGGCGGCCAGCGCAAGCCCCGAAAGAGCCGCCAGGAACCCGGAAAAAAGGGAGTCGCGTCTCATAAGCATAAAAGAGAAGGGGTTTGCGGGGGAAGAGGCAAACATTGACAGGTCGCGCAGCGCTGCGCGGGTTCGTCCGCCGATTCCACCAGTTTAGAAGTACTTGATTTCGCCCAGGAACGGCACGTACTTCTCGCAGGGGCCCTTCCAGTCATCCATGCCAAGGTAGCCCACGAGCTTTCCGTCCTTGAAGTAGACCCACACGTTTCCATAGTTGTAGAACACCTTCTCGGCGCAGCCCGCCCGCTGGGCCGGGGCCCCCACCACCTGGATCATGTCCTTGTAGCTCATCCCGGAACGAAGGGAAAAAAGCGCGGCCGGGGCCTCGGCCACGGGAAAGACCACCTTGGCCGGAAGCTCCGGAGCGGCCGGCGGCGCGGTCCCGGCCGGCTTCCCGGCTGGTGCGGGGGAAGAAGCCACCGCCGGGGCGGATGGGGCCGGCAAGGCCTGCTGGGCCGGAGCGGCGGCGCCTCCGGCGCGCGGGATGACTATCCCGGCGGCGCCCGCGGCAAGGGCGGCCTGGCGCTCCCGGATATCGCTTTCCAGGCGCGCGAACCTGGCCTCCTGGGCCGCCGCCTCGCTCCCGTAGGCCGCATCGGTGCGGATGCGCGCCAGCGACGCCGCGA
Organism: Deltaproteobacteria bacterium; assembly: GCA_021815525.1. Taxonomy (GTDB): domain Bacteria; phylum Desulfobacterota; class Desulfobacteria; order Desulfobacterales; family Desulfatibacillaceae; genus JACRLG01. The sequence goes on along the minus strand of JAKAGN010000133.1, from coordinate 5,585 downwards.
TTTCGGCGGGGTTGACCTCGGCCCGGCCCGTCATGGCCAGGGCCACGTCATCGCCGTGGATGCCGAAGGCCTCGTCCATCACCTCCACCCTAAGGAGAAAGGGAAGATGAGGGGCGATCTCGTCCCGGGCCGCGCCCATCGAGGCCAGCTCGGGGCTCTTTAAAAGGACGTCCAGGGCCCGGGCGCAAATGTCCCGCACCAGGCCCACGTAGCAGAGGACCCGGACGTCGGCCTTGGTATCGTACTGCCCCATGACCTGGGTGTGGTTGGCATACAGGGCGGATTCGTCGGCCTGGGCCGCAGCCGGAAGCGCGAGGCAAAGGACAGCGGCAAGGAGGAGAAAGGCCTTTTTCATGGCTCGCTTTTCCCGTGGGTTCGGTTTTTGTTTCAGGCCGGCCGCGACCGGCCCTTCTTCCAAAAAAGGTACCATACATCAATCGCCCGCAAAGTCCAGCACCGCTTGACGAACGGCCCGGCGCTTCCTATACTGGCGGAAACTCCAACAAGGTAACCACATATCATGACGCAAATCGCCAATCGGACTCAATCTTCCCCGGCGAGGCTTTTCGTTGCCGCCCTCGCCCTTTCTTCGCTCCTGGGGCTCCTAGGCTGCCAGGGCTTCCTCACCGCCACCTACGAGAAGAGCCTGGGCCCCTCAGAGGGTGAGATAAGCCTTCCGGGCATCGAGAAGGGGGCCGTGATCCGCCGCGACGCTCTGGGCATACCCGTGATCGAGGCCGATAACCTCAACGACTGCATGTTCGCCAACGGCTACGCGGACGCCGCCGACCGCCTGGGCCAGATGGTGGGCCAGACCCTGACCGCCCAGGGGCGCCTTTCCGAGATGGCGGGCAAGGACGCCCTCGACATCGACGTCTTCATGCGCAGCCTGAACCTCAAGAAACGCGCCGAGGAGGCCCTGGCCGCCGCGAGCCCGGAGCTGAGGCAGGCGCTTTCCGCCTACAGCCGCGGGGTCAACGCCTTTTTGTGGACCAGGGACAAGCTGCCGCCCGATCTTTCGCTGGCCGGCTTCAGGCCCGACCCCTGGAGGCCCGTCGATTCCTGCTACGTATTCCTGCTCCTGGACCTGGGGCTCGCCACCAACATGGGGGAGGAGCTGGCGTACCTCAACGTGGCGAAAAAGCTTGGGCCCCAAAAGGCCGCCTGGCTCGTTCCCATCTATCCCGACCAGCCCATCCCCTTTTCCGAGGCGGAAAAGACGCCGGACCTTTCGGGCCTCGAAACCTCCGGGCTCGAAACGCTTCGTCAAAAGATGGCGGCCGTGGTCAGCCTGGGCGTCGCCGCGTCCAACAACTGGGCCGTGTCCAAGGAACGCACGGCGGGCGGCGCCAGCATACTTTCCAACGACACCCACCTTCCGCTTTCCCTGCCCTCCCTGTGGAAGCTGGTCCACCTGCGCTGCCCGGGCCTGTACGACGCGGCGGGGATAGCGGCGCCGGGCATCCCCGGCGTGGTGGCCGGCTACAACGGAAGCCTCGCCTGGGGCATGACCATGGTGATGGCCGACAACCAGGACATTTTCCTGGAAAAGCTCTCCACCCGCAACGGTAAGCTCCATTACCTCTACAAGGGTGAGTGGCGGCCGGTTACGGAGCGCAGCGAAGTCTTCCGCGTGAAGGGCGAAAAGCCCGTCACCCGCGTCATCCGGGAAACCGTCCACGGGCCGCTCTTGAACGAGGCCCTTTCGGGCCCCTCCAAGATGATGCTGGTGCCCGAGCCCGTCTCGACGTCCTACGGCGTGGCCCTGTCCTGGGCCTACTCGCCCACGGACACCACCTTCGACGCCTTCATGTCCCTGGGCCGGGCCAAAACAATGGAGGAGGCGCGGAGCGCCCTCAACAAGGTCACCGGCATGGCCTTGAACATGGTCTACGCCGACCGCGACAACATCGCCTGGCAGGTGACGGGCCTCTATCCCGTGAGGGCCAAGGGCCTGGGGCTTTTGCCCTCGCCCGGCTGGACCGGCCGGTACGACTGGACCGGCGTCGTGCCCACGGCGGCCCTGCCCTTCGTGGAAAACCCGGCGGCGGGTTTCCTGGCCACGGCCAACGCCCGCACGGTGGACGCGGGCTACCCCTACGTCCTCACCTCCTCCTGGTTCTCCCCCGAGCGGGTGGAGCGCATCGACAAGGTCCTCTGCCGGGAGAAGGCCTTCACGGCCGAAAAGTCCATGAGCCTCCAGTACGACCAGGTCTCGAACCTGGTGCCCAAGCTCCAGAGGATACTCTTCAACTCCGATCTAACGGACCAGATAACGCGGGAGATAGCATCCTGGTCCAGCGCCCAGCAGCAGAGCCGGGCCCGGGAGGCCCTGGCGCGCCTGCGCACAGCCAACGGGGACCTCTCGGCCGACAGGGTCGATGCGGCGGTGCTGGCGGCCTTCTTCCACTCCTTCATCATAAACACCTTCGCGGACGAGCTGGGCCCCGTGGGATCGCCCTTGTGGCAATCCTTCATGGCCTTGGGCGACGCCAGCTACAACGCCCAGGAGGACCACCTCCTGGTGCGGGGCGACGAAAGCCCCTTCTTCGACAACGTGAAGACGCCCGAGAAGGAAACCAAGGCGCAGATCATGGCCAGGAGCCTCGCGGACGCCGTGGAGCTTCTGGAAAACCGCCTGGGCCCCGACCGCAACGAGTGGCGCTGGGGACGCCTCCACACCTATTACTTCGAGACGGACGGCAGCAAGCTGGCGCGCCACATGGAGATTTTCACCAGGATGGGCATGAGGGCCCTTTCGGGCTACTTCAACGTGGGGCCGTTTCCGGCAGGGGGCGACAACAGCACGGTGAACGTGGCGGGCTACCGCCAGGGCCAGGACTTCGACACCTGGCTCATACCGGAGATGCGCATGGTGGTGGATTTTTCCAGGAAGGACCCGCTTTTCATCATGAACAGCACGGGCCAGTCGGGAAACCCCGCAAGCCCCAACTACGAGGACGGCATAAGGGCCTGGCTCTCGGGCCGCTACACCAACATGCCCTTCGCCCCGGCGGACATAGCCGCGGCCTACCCCAGGGTGCTCAAGCTTTCGCCCAAGTACTGAAATCGGTGCGGACCTATAGGGGGGCTGGGCTGGCGCGGGCCGGCCCGCCCGGAGGACTAACGCCGACTATCTAACTCTCTAAACCCAATCCTTTCTTGATTAACGCTTCAGCAATCTTCTTTTCTTCGTCCGAGGGCTGAAAAGCCTCGTCCATTAAATCGCTTGTCGGCGTAAGTCTCGGTTCCCTTGGTTTTTCTCCGCCATCAAAAACTTTTAGTTGCGGTTTGAATTTTTCCATTCGTCCTCATTCCGTGCTGGTGCGCTGGTTCAGCGTGAATCGGACAAATCCGGCTTCACGCTCAAGCCGCAGCCCAATAAAGAGATTTCTTTGCGCCGTGTCTTGTCCGATGGGTGCCAAGCCCTGATCCGGCGATTGCAGCCGGAAAAAGGTTCACTTGCCAGCGAGATACGCCCTGAAGGTTGTGACGGACAGGCGCACCAGACTGAAAAATACCTTTACGTGGCCCTTGGTGACCCCCCCGCCCTCCAGGTCGAGATCCAGCTTCAGGATTGGCTCGCCGTCGTCATCGAGACATGCGTGGGAGAACCGCTTGCTCTTGTTCCACGAGTTGATGGTGTCTAAGCTCGCGTTGAGGCCGGGGAAGCCGGCGATGGCCTCGATGCTTAGCTGATCGGTCAGGAAAAAAACCACCGGGCTGTTATCCACCTGAACCAATATCGCGTTATCCCTTACCACCTTGGCGCTGTAACCGGCCTCATCGAGAAGCCCCACGAGATCATCCAGGCTCATTTTGGCATAAACGCTCTCCCCATAAGCAGCGGAGGGCGGGGTATCATCTTCATGACGAGGGGCGGGCTCCGCATGCCCCCCCTCCGATACCGCCAGCCGAAAGCCGTGAAAGCTTTCCCGGGATGAGGGCTTGTACATAAAACGCTCGGCCGAACGGCAACCTACTGCGAAAGTGATCCACGCGCCGCCACGAGCCACATGGCTCTCCCCTGTTGCCGGCCCTCGGTAATCCGATGCATTTCCAGACGGATAATCTCCATACCAATCGGAGCACCATTCACAGACATTGCCAATCATGTCATAAAGGCCCCAGCCGTTTGGCTTTTTTTGGGCAACGGGCCTTGTGCCGCAAGCACCGCAGGATTTTTGCATCTCGGGCCATTCGGAACAATCGGAGGCTCCATCGTATGAAACGCATGAATTGCCGCCGTACCAGGCTATGAGGTCGAGCTCCGGAGAATCATTTTTCCCGATAATGGACATGGTCCCGCTATGTAACGCCGTTGTGCTTCCGGCCCGGCAGGCATACTCCCACTCCGCTTCGGTGGGCAGGCGGTAAACCCTGGTTTCGTCAAGCGCGTTCAGCCGCTCCAGGAACTCCTGGGCATCGTCCCACGAAACCTGCTCCACCGGGCAGTTGTCTCCGCAGTTTGTAAAGCGCGAGGGATTCGATCCCATCACCTTTTTCCACTGCCCCTGGGTGACCTCCGTGGTCTGCATGTAAAACCCACGGGTGAACGTAACCTTGTGCCGGGTCTCATCCGAATCCCGGCCCTGCTCCGACTCCGGGCTTCCCATTGTGAAGGTTCCCGGAGGGCAATAGACGAACTTCATGCCAAGCAGGTTGGAGAAGCCCGGAACGCGAGGAGCACTACCCTCTCCCGCTGCTTGGGACCGCCGGGGCTTCACGGACCTTTTTTCTGCGACATCCTTACGCTTGGATGATTTCTTCTTGGACCCCTTGCCGGCGACATCCGCCCCTTTCCTGGGTTTTACAGGCTTAGCCGGTGCTGAGACCACGGGTGTTTTTCGCTTTTTCGAGGGCTTGGATGCCGCCGTGCTTTTCTTCGCGGGTTCCGGCTTGGCTCCGCCGCCGTCCGGCGCTTTCGCCTCAGGGCTTGCGTCTTTAGCTGAAGTTTGGGCTTCAGGCCTTTTATCAATATCCTCAAGCTTCCTGTCAGCCCAGGCGATGCCGAAAAAGAACAGGAGGACCGCAAGGATCGTAAAAACCGAACCGCCGGAAATAAAAACCTTTTTCATAAAGTCTCCCCAAGGTTTGGCCAGAGGCTCTGTTCTGCGGGCTGTCCGTTTATTAAGCGCCTATATGTCACGGCGCCATGACAACCCGGAATCCCAGGTCCGGCCGCCTTTTTGTAGAGGATTGCGGTTTACGTTTCGCCGAGCGGCACGATGTGGCGTCGGAAAAAAAGGACCCGCCGCGTGTTACGTACATATCCTTCTCCGTCACCTTCTCCCCGCCGTACGAGGAATATGGAGAAGAGCACCACTCCCAGACATTTCCGTGCATGTCGTGAAGTTTCCAGGCATTGGGGGAAAATGACCCTACCGGACTGGTGTGGTCCAAAAACTTGCCTTTCGGACAAGCCGCCTTATGGGGAGCCTTATAGGGATAGCTTCCGTCAGGTGATCTATATGAGAGTGAGAAAGAATAAGCGCATCAATTTCCTTTGGATTGAAGAGATCAAAATTCCTATTTATCTCGAAGGCTTCTTTACGTTTGCCCTGGTAAAGCCCGCAGTCTAAAAG
>JAKAGN010000132.1 GCA_021815525.1 Deltaproteobacteria bacterium | reverse complement strand
CGCCTGACCGATCCCGACTACCAGGACGCCCTCTGCGACGGCATCGTGGCGGGTGTGCTGGGCTACATGGAGGACTTGAAGCCCGAGGTCTCCGGCCGGAGGTGAGGGTGAACTGCCCCCCGGCCGCAGTATAAGCACCCTCAGCAAGCACGGGGAAACAACTCCCTCCGTCAAGCCCGGATGGCCAAGCTGCGCGCCGGGACGGAAACCGACATGAGCTTTCTCGACGTCAAAACCATCCTCATCAGCTACGCCCTCACCAACGCCGTGTGCCTGGTGGTCGTGGCGTTCCTGTGGTATCACGACAGAAAGCGGTTTTCGGGCCTCTCGTTCTGGGTGGCCGATTACTCCCTCCAGCTTGCCGCCATCGTCCTGATACTCCTTCGGGGCCGCATACCGGACATCCTGTCCATCGTGGCCGCCAACGCGGCGGTCATGGCGGGGGCGCTCATTTTCCTCATGGGCATGGAGCGCTTCCTGTCGAAAAAGGGCCCCCAAATCCACAACTTCTGCTACCTGGCCCTTTTCGTCGCCATCCACGCCCATTTCACCCTTGCCCGGCCGGACCTTGCCGCGCGCAACCTCAACATAGCCACGGGCCTCTTCTTCTACACGGTCCAGATCGTCTGGCTCCTCTCCGGAAGGGCCGCCCCGGAGATCCGCCCGCTGACAAGGGGGCCGGCGCTCGTCTTCACCGCTTACGCCGCGTTAAGCCTCATCCGCATAGCGGTCTTCTTCACGGCCCCGGAGCCGGGGCAGGACTTATTCAGGTCAGGCTCCAACGACGCCCTCGTACTGCTGTGCTACCAGATGCTCTTCGTCATACAGACCTACAGCTTGGTTCTTCTCGTGAACCGGCTCCTCCTGGAGCGGGCCATCCTGGAGGAGGAGAAGTTCTCCAAGGCTTTTCACTCCTCCCCCTCCGCCGTCACCATAACGAGGCTTTCCGACGGCCGCATCTTCGAGGTGAACGAAGGCTTCTTCACCATCACCGGGTATGACCGCAGCGAGGTGGAAGGCAGGACCACGGTGGAGCTAAACCTTTGGGCCAGGGAGGAGGACAGGGCCAAGGTCGTGGCCGAGCTTTCGACAAAGGGGAGGATACACGGCGCGGAGTTCCAGTTTAGGGACAAGTCCGGACGCCTCCTCACCGGCATATTTTCCGCAGAAATCATCGCGCTCAAAGGCGAGCGCTGCGTCATTTCCAGCATCAGCGACATAACCGCGCGGGTGAACGCGGAAATGGAGCGGAAAAAGCTCATAGGCGAGCTTCGGGACGCCCTCGAAAAGGTGAAGGTGCTGCGGGGGCTTCTCCCCATCTGCGCCAACTGCAAGAAGATCCGGAACGACCAGGGCTACTGGGAGCAGATCGAGGTCTACATCATGGACCGCTCCGACGCCAACTTCAGCCACGGCATATGCCCGGACTGCGAAAAGGCCCTGTACGGCGATCTGGCCGAGGAGGAATGAAGCCCGCTCCGGAGCACCGGACGCGGTTCTTGTGGATTTCCCCGAACCGCTAAATGTGGTATCATGAGCTTGACGCATTTTTCCGGCGGCAAATTCGGAAGCCCGGCGGGACCTATCGCCGGCTTCCCCAAGAAACGTCTATTGCCGAAAAGGGCATGGGAATACGCCATGAAATCCGAGAAGAAACTGATCGTAAGCGACCCTGCGGTGATGATGGGAAAGCCCGTCATCGCCGGCACCCGGATCACCGTGGAGCATATCCTTGAAAAACTGGCCGCCGGCGAGACCGTGGAGGCCATCCTCGACGCCCACCCGCGCCTGACCCGCGAGGCGGTGCTGGCGGCCCTGGCCTTCGCGGCGGGAGCCCTCCGGGCCGATGTGGTGTACCCTTTCGAGGGGGCGGCCGGTTGAAAATCGTGGCCGACGAGGGGGTTGACCGGGCGGTGGTGGAACGGCTGCGGAGCTTGGGGCACGCGGTCCTTTACATTGCGGAAATGACCCCGGGAATCCCGGACGGCGCGGTGCTGGACCTGGCCAACGCGGAAGCGGCGCTGCTGCTCACTTCCGACAAGGATTTCGGCGAAATTGTTTTCCGGAGACGCCAGGTTTCATCGGGCGTCGTCCTGCTGCGACTGGCGGGACTGCCGTCCTCACACAAGGCGGACCGCGTGGAGGAAGTTTTCCGGCGTCACGGGGAAAAACTGGCGGCATCGTTCGCCGTCGTCAGCGGCGCGGCGCTCCGCATCCGGCGTGCGTCGTAGCCCGCTCGCTTCCGGCCCCCTTCCCTCACCCCTCCTTTTTCCATCGCACGGCAGCGCCCGCGCCCATGAAGATGCGCCTCTCGGAAGGAGGGGTGCGCGCAGCGGGCTTGGGCCAGACGCCCTCCCGCGGCAGGTCGCCCTCCAGGGCCGCGGCCGAGGGCGCGGCATCCCCCATGACCGGCTCCTTCCGGACGGAAACCCCGGGCGCGTCCGCCGAGAACTCTATGGGGATCCCGTTGGGATCGAAGGCGTAGATGGAGTGGATGAAGCCGTGGTCGATCACCCCCGAGACCGGGAAACCCGCGGCCGAAAGCCTGTCGCGGACGTCCCACAGGTCCTCGTCGCCAGCCACCCCGAAAGAAACGTGATCGAAGACCACAGGCCCCGAAACCGGGTAGCCGTGGTCCTTCTCCGGTGCGGGCGTTATCCCCGGCCACTCGAAGAAGGCCAGGAGGTCCGTCTCCGAAATCTCGAAGAAGTAGTGCCGGTAGCCCCTGCCGCCCAGCCCCGCCACGAGCCTCATGCCCAGGAGGTCCCGCCAGAAGCGGATGGTGGCGTCCATGTCCCCGGTGACCATCGCCAGGTGATTGATGCCGGTGAAACGAGCCATGAGCCCTCCCTCGCGTTGTAGAGCCACTAACCTTCTTTTTGCATACTATCACAAAATATGGCCTGTTCGCCGCCGTGCAAGGCCGCGCCAACAGGCAAATGCAAAAGCCCGGATCGAAGGCCCGGATCAAAAGCGGCTTGACGAAGCGGTCGGGGAAAGGTAAAAATGGTCACATCACCGCCGGTTACCATGTTTCCGGCGGAATCTTGCGTCTCCTTGCCCAGCCGTCACACCGTCCCGGCGCGCCGGGGCTCGGGTTTTCACCATCTCGCAACAAGCCGGAAACGAAACGCCAGGGGCGCGTCGCAGCCCCATCCGCTTTCCCGGGAGGCTCCCCATGAAGCTCTGGTCCCGTGGCCTCGGCACCACCGAGATTTCCATGGATTTCCGTTCCTACAAGGTGGTCAAGGACCCCGAAACGGGCAACGTCCATATCATAGGAACCATGAAGGAGCCCGTCAACTGGGAGTTCCGCATAACCATGGAGCCCGACGACATCCCGGGCTTCATTAAGATGGCCTTGAACCTTTCGGTCCTTTCCATGGGGATAAGGAACGTCTACAAGTATATCACCTATCTTTTGCACCGCACCGACTTCGAGCCGCCCGATGGCGAAAATCTCGAGGAGAAGGTTAACGCCGCCTACAACCAGATGATGCGGAGGACGCGCGGCCGCTCCGCGTAACAGCCCATTGAAAAAGGCTCAGCGTGAAGCCTGGATAAAAACGATGAAATGCAAGGAGCGCAAAAAGGCAAGAGCCACGCGTATTGAATATACGTGGCGGAATTGGCTTTGAAGCGCGACACTTAAGTTCGCGTTTTTAGACAGGCGGGAAAACGGGACAAGGCATGGGAAAAACCGTATTCGTTACCGGCATGGCGGGCTATCTTGGCGAGCGCCTCTGCCGTGAGCTGGACCGTGGAGACTTCTGCGACCGCTTTTTCGGCGTGGACGTGAAAACGCCGCTGTCGAAGTACGAGCGGGGCGTATTCCGGCGCCTGGACGTGGCGGGCGGGGAGACGGCCGCGTGGATAAGGGAAATCCGGCCGGACGTTGTGATCCACATGGCCTTCATGGTGCAGCAGGTGCACGACGAGGGCCTCATGCACAGGGTCAACGTCGCGGGCACCAAAAACGTGCTCTCGGCCTCGGCGGCCGCCGGAACGCGGCAGATACTGGTGACGTCGAGCGGCACCGCCTACGGGGCCTTTCCAGACAACCCCGTGCCCTTGAAGGAGAGCGATCCCATACGCCGCCACCCGCATTTTCCCTACGCCCGCCACAAGGCGGAGGTGGAGGCTTATCTTTCGGAGTTCGAGGCGGCCCACCCGGAAATTTCCCTTTCGTGGGTTCGGCCATCGGTCATCTACGGCCCGAGCGTGGATAACTACATAAGCCGCCTTTTCACGCTCCCCGTGGCCATGAGCCCCGTGGGGTCCGCCCCGCCCTTCCAGTTCGTCCACGAGGACGACGTGGTGAGGGCTATCCTCTTTCTGCTGGAGCACGGCGCTCGCGGCCCCTATAACCTGGCCCCGCCCGACACCGTCACCATCAAGGAAGTGAACCGGCTCACGAAAAAGCTTGCGGTGCCCCTCACGGCTCCGGTCATGCGCTTTTTTTTCGCCCTTGCGTGGAGGCTTCGGCTTCCGGTCCTCAAGGTGCCGGAATCGTTTCTGGATTACGTCTTTTACCCCTGGGCCGTGGACAGCAAAAAGCTCATGGACTTAGGCTTCCGCTTCCGTTACTCCACGGCCGAGACCATAGCCATCATGCTTCGCGCCAAGGGCTGCATTTCCAGGCCGTAAAAAACGCGATCTACGGCGTCACGCCTCAAAGTCAATTCCGCCACGTGCGGAATCCGGGGTCCCCAAGGAATCGAAGGTTTCTTGGGGTGAATTCACGGTTGCTCATTGACTTTTCGCGTTCCTTGTATCTCATCGTTTTCATCGGCCTGGAAAACCGATTTTTCAACGAGCTGTATGGAATAGGAATAGTCATGGGCCTGGAACGAAAGATCTCCGATTTCCTGAAAGAAAAGGGCGTCGAGCTTTGCGGCATGGCCGGGCCCGAGCGCCTCTCAGGGCCGCCCTCGCTCAACCCCGCCTACACATTGAAGGGCGCCAAAAGCGTGGTCTCCTTCGCGCTCCCCATGGACAAGTCCGCAATCCTGGACTTTCTGGGAAAGGTCTCGCCGGTCCCCCACAACCTGGACCAGGTGCGGCAAAACCAGGCCGTGAACCGCATATCGGAGGCGCTTTCGGCCTACATCCGCTCCCTGGGCCACGGGGCCCGCGCGGTTCCCGCCAACGGCAACTACCGGCGGCACCCGGACGCCTTCGCCACGCTCCCGACATTTTCCCACCGCTTCGGGGCCATAGCCGCCGGAATCGCGGCCTCGGGCCTTAGCGGAAACGTCAAGACCGAGGAGTACGGCTGCGCCGTCTACCTCGGAAGCGTGGTGACGGACGCGGCGCTCGCATCCTCCCCGCGCAGGTTTGGGCCGCGCCGTTTCATCGACTCCGAGTGCGCCCGCTGCCGCCTCTGCGCGCGCTCCTGCGCCGCCCGCATGATGACGGAAGACGATCGAGAGGAGTACGTTTTGATCAACGGCGAGCTGCATCCCCGGGCGCTTCGGCGGAACATCGACCTGTGCAACGCCGCCTGCTTCGGGCTCCATTCACTCTCGCCCGATAAAAAATGGACCACCTGGGGCCACCGCTGGATTCCCGAATGGGTGGGCAAGGTCCCCGACGCCTCCAACCCGCTCGCCCTGCGCCGCACACTGATGCTGGCCGGCATGAAGGCGGGGGACTCCACCGCCCGCTTCGACCTCATACGCCTGACCGGAAGCAAGACCCTTTCCGCCGAGACGGTCTCACGCTACCTCGACCGGCACCCCGAAAACCTGCCGGAAAAGGAGCGGCGGGAGGAGCTTTCCTCCTTCGCCCGGGCCATCGGCTCGGCCCGGCCCGGCGACTTCCTCTCGGAGCAGGTCCTTACCTGCGGCCACTGCGCCATGATCTGCGGCCCCACGGCCGGGGAAACCGCCCGGCGCTACAAGGCCCTCACCCAGGGCGGCCTCGTGGTTCCGGGCCCGGACGGGGGCATGGTGAGGGTCAAAACTTACGAGGAGGCGGCGGCCCTCATGGAACGGCACGCGCCCAGAGTGCCGCTCGCCCGCAGAGCCGCGGACGCCGCCGCGTCCACCATCATCTGGCATCGCAACTACTTCGGCATCGAGCCCCGCTCCGTGGCCGAGGGCCTCCTCTACGAGGCCCGCCTGCGCCGCGCCGTCAAAAAACGATACCCCGGTCACAGGGAGGCCGGAGCGCCCCGCGCGGCAAGGCTTGCACGGCCGGCGCCATCCGGGGGCAAGCAATGACCGCCACCGCAAGGCTCCTCTACGTTTCGTGGTACAACCCCGAAAACTCCTTCATCTACCCCGTCGCGCGCCTAATGGAGCGCCAAGTTTCGCCCCGCTTCCGCTTCGCCTACATAAAGGGCGCGGAGGCCGCCCTGGCCCGGGGCTTCACCCCCTTCTCCGACTTCCCCGACATTCAGGCCCTCTACGAGGACGACGCCCTCTTTCCACTTTTCGCCAACCGCCTGGTGCTCTCGGCCCGAAGCGATCCGTCGGAAGCGGCCTCGCCCCTAGATCTCTCGCCCTCAAGCCCCGACCCCCTCCTGGTGCTGGCCCACGGCCCCGGCCGCCGCGCCACGGAAAAGCTCGAGCTCTTCGGCCTCCCGGAGCGGAACCCCGAATCGGGCGATCTCCTGTACCGCTTCCTGGTGCGCGGCATCCGCCACGTGGCCCACGGCGAGGAGGCCGTCACGGGCCTCGCCCCGGGCCAGCGGCTTCTATGCCTCCTAGACTTCCAGAACCCCATCGACCCCTTCGCCGTGGTCCTCCGCACCGTAAACCCCCACCAGATGGTGGGCTTCCTCCCCCACTACCTGGGCGAGGAGGCCGCCCGCCTGCGCGACGCCGGCGCCGCCCTGACCGTCCGCGTGGAACGCGTGAACCCCTCCCCCGCCCCGCGACACCCGCGGCTCCTTTGCGTCCTCACGGCCGGCGGACTTTCCGCCTTCACGCCCTTCGCATCCCCCCGGTATCTACCCATCAACCCCGCCGCCGACGCGTAAGGCAAAGGCAAAGGCTGCCTCCGGCGGCCGGGGGAACTGAGTTCCCCCGGACCCCCGCTAATGGCTCCGCCTTGCTGAGCAAGGCTCCGCATTTTTTGGGAGGGCTGCGCATCTTGCCGGTCAACGATTGAGGCGCGGTAGAGGGGCTTTCCGGCCGGCGGATGGAACTGGTAGAAGTGGCTTGTATGAAAATGCTTGAGTGTCAAATGGTTAAATGTGGTGCGTTCATAATTTGAACGTTCAATTTTTGAACGTTCAAATTATGAACTCTGTAACTCACCGAAATTCAAGCCTAAAAATTTGGACTATGGAAACTGCGCGCGAAGCCAATGAAAAATTTTAGGAAGGGGTGCGGGGTGAGGGAGCGGGGAGAACCCGTTTGCAAAAAGGGTTTCCCCTCTCCCTCACCCCGCAATC
>JAKAGN010000131.1 GCA_021815525.1 Deltaproteobacteria bacterium | reverse complement strand
TCTACCCGGATGGGCTCGCGGAAGCGGGCGTCCACCCCGGCGTAGCAGTCCTGGACGAAGAGGTCCTTGCCCTGGAGATAGGCCAGCATCCGGCGGTAGAGGATGTCGAACTTGTCCTGGTCCAGGCTGCGGTTGACCTCGCCCCACCAGATCTTGTCGGCGCTCGTGGGCTCACGGACGAAGAACTTGTCGTGTGGAAGCCTTCCGGTGTGATGGCCCGTGCGCACCACAACCGGCCCCATGAAGGAGATGATGCCCTCCCGGCGCCGCACTATTTCCTCGTAGAGGCTGGGCGCGGGCTGGTTCCAGTAAAGCCTTCCAAGGTTGGTTAGACCCAAGTCCAAAAGCTCCTGCTGCCGTCTCTCGTCCAATGTCATGACGCTTCCTCGGTGGATTGTTGGGGAAAGCCCCGCTGGGCTGCTTTTTAATCCAAATTCCATAGCATAAAAAAAGATCAGGACGCAATGACAAGAAGCGCCGGGACGCCTGGGGGCCCGGGCGCTCCGCCACCCCGTCGCCCTTGCGATGCACGGTTGCGGCCGCGCCAAATATCCGCCGGAAAGACTTGAACCTATCTCAAAAATATTTTCGTCATGAGATTGAGCGAAAAAGTCGCTGGCAAGGAAGCAGGCGGAAAAGGACCGGAGGCGTAGTTATTCTACGTCGAGGACCTGTTCCGCCGATGACGCAGCCAGCGGCTTTTTAAGCCAATCGCACTAGAAACATATTTTTGAGATAGGTTCTTTACACCCGGATCGATTTGTGCGAGAACCGCCCCGAAATGTAAGCGAACCGTTAGGATTTGGTTAGGACATAAATGGAGGATCGCCATGCTTGGTTTTTTCATGCCCAAGGATGATATTTTTTTCGAGCGGTTCAACAAGGTCGCAAGGCTTCTCATAGAAGCGTCCGAGCGGCTTGGGGTCATGCTGAACGAGGGCGGCTCCTTTTCGGAGCACGCCAGGTTCATCAAGGGCCTGGAGCGCGAGAGCGACGAGCACGTCCACTTCACCTTCCAGCACCTGCACAAGACCTTCGTCACCCCCTTCGACCGCCAGCACATCCACAAGCTCGTGAAGCGCCTGGACGACATCCTGGACTTGACCGAGGCCGCGGCCACGCGGATCGAGCTTTACCGGCCCAAGGAGATGAAGGAGGAGGCCAAGGAGCTTACCGCGCTTCTTACGGAGTGCGTGAAGAACATCGCCGAGATGGTGGGGCTCCTTAAGGACCTCAAGAAGAACACCGGCAGGATCAACGAGATATCCGTCGAGATCCACCGGCTGGAGACGGCGGCCGACGACGTGCGACGGAAGGGCATAGCGCGCCTCTTCCAGGAGGAGGAGGACACGCGGGAGCTCATCAAGTGGCGCAGCATATTCGAGCACGTGGAGCGGGCCACCGACCGCTGCGAGGCCGTGGCCAACATCGTGGAGGCCATCGTCCTGGAAAACTCCTGACCGCCCGGGCCGAATCTTTGCGCGCAGCCTCACCCCGGGGAGAGCCGAGCCCGGCGAACCCCTGGAAGCATAGGACGCCACCATGAGCTTTCTTTTCATCGTCATCGTCTTCACCGTCATAATGGCGCTCGCCTTCGACGTCATAAACGGCTTCCACGACGCGGCCAACTCCATCGCAACCGTGGTTTCGACAAGGGTGTTGAGCCCCCGCCAAGCAGTGCTGTGGGCGGCCTTCTTCAACTTCGTGGCCATGTTTTTTTTCGCTCCCAAGGTGGCGGACACCATATCCAAGATCGTGGTGATAACCGGAAAGGAGCCGGCCTACGTCTACGTGGTGCTGGCGGGGCTCATCGGCGCCATCGTGTGGGACCTCCTCACCTGGTGGTGGGGGCTTCCCACCAGCTCCTCCCACGCCATCATAGGGGGCTTCGTGGGGGCGGGAATAGCCCACAAGGGTTTCTCTGCCATCCACTGGAAGAAGGTTCTCGTCACCGCCGAGTACATACCCCTGGCGCCCCTCATGGGCTTTGTACTGGGCTTTTTGGTGATGACGCTGGTTTTCAGGCTCTTTAAAAAGTGGAAGCCGGCCTCGGTGGACCGCTTTTTCCGGGTGGGGCAGCTCTTTTCGGCGGCGCTCTACTCCCTGGGACACGGCGGCAACGACGCCCAGAAGACCATGGGCATCATCGTGGCGCTCCTTGTGGCGGGGGGCATCTTCGGCCCGGAGGTCAAGCTCTCCCTCACCGACCCCAGGACCCTTTGGATAATACTGTCCTGCCAGGCCGCAATGGCCGTGGGCACGGCCTGCGGCGGCTGGCGGATCGTGAAGACCATGGGGATGAAGATCACGAAATTGAAGCCCGTGGGCGGCTTCTGCGCCGAAAGCGGCGGGGCCGCGACGCTGTTTCTTGCCACCCACTTCGGGGTGCCGGTCTCCACCACCCACACCATAACGGGCTCCATCATAGGCGTGGGGTCCACCACGAGCTTCTCCACCATCCGCTGGGGCGTGGCCCGGAATATCGTCTGGGCCTGGTTCCTCACCATCCCGGCGGCGGCCCTGGTCTCGATGCTGTGCCTGTGGGCCTTCAAGCTCTTTATCCCAGGCTTATAAAAGCCCGTCTAAAAACGCGATCCGCGGCGTTGCACTTCAAAGGCAAGTTCGGTCACGTACAAAGGAGTACGCTCCCTCATTGCCTTTTCGTGCGCCTTGCGGCTCATCGTTTTTATCCGGGCTTTAAAATCCGGCCTTTTTCAACGGGCGCAGGGGCTATAGCCCTACTACCTTTTTGGCCTCCTGGAAGGCGTAGCGCAACAGGAGGAAGTTCATGTTGACCGCAATGTCTTTTCCGAATGATGCCGCGTAGTAAGGCCTGAAGTAGATTCTGCGCATCATCTTCTTGACCACCCCGTCCAGCACCCGCTTTTCGTTGGCCCACGGAAGCCTCACCCAGGGGAAATCCGCCGCTTCCGGGCTCCAGTCCCCCACGAGCGTTCCGGACTCCTTCGCCATGAGGTAGGCCGGGGTCTGCGGGTAGGGCCTAAGAAGAGCGACGTTGGCGGTGGTGGGCTTCAATTTCACTATGAAATCAGCGGTTTCCGCGACCGTCTCCGGGCTCTCGCCGGGGTATCCCACAACCCAGCTGGAGTGACAGGCCATGCCGTTCTCCCGGCAGAGCCTGCGCGCCCGCTCGCACTGCTCCCGCGTGATCCTCTTTTCCATGATGTCCAGAATCTGTTGCGATCCCGATTCCATGCCGAAGGCCACCAGGTACACCCCGGCCCTTTTCGCCTCCGCCGCGAGCCGTTCCGTGAACACGTCCACGCGGCTTTTTATGCGGAAGGAGACGTCGAGCCGCTCCGCCCGGATCAGGCGGAAAATCTCAAGCGCCCGCTCCTCGTTCACCGTGAAGGTGTCGTCGCAGACCTCCACGTCCCGGATTCCCGACTCCCTTATGCGGCAAAGCTCGTCCACCACGTCCAAGGGCGTCCGCGCGCGGTAGGAACGCCTGAAGTTGTAGCAGAAGCCGCAGCGGAAGGGGCAGCCGCGGCTGGAAAAAAGGGTGTCCACGGGCTTCTGGCGCACCAAAAGCGAGTAGTAGCGCTTCTCGCGGTAGGCCCGCGCAACAAGGTGCTTGGCGGGCCGGGGAAGGAGGGCGACGTCGGGAAGCCTGTAGGGCGGGCCTTGCACGATCTTGCCCGCCTCATCCCGGAAGTACGCGCCGGGGACCTCCGAAGGCGGCGCGCCTTCAAAGATTTTCGCGCACAGTAGCGGCAGGGACTCCTCGGCCTCGCCCGAAAGCAAGAAATCCGCCTCCGGAAACTGCGAGAGGGTGGTCTCGGGGATGGCGGTGGCGTGGGGCCCGCCGAGCACGATCTTGGCCTGCGGCGCGGCCTTCCGGGCCAGGCGGCAAAGGCCGCGGATCTGCGGGAGGATCTCCGAGTAGACGGAAAAACCCACCAAAAACGGCCGGGCCGAGGCGATTTCGGCCGCGACCTTATCATCCGTAAGCCCGAAGGCGTTGGCGTCGATGACCGCAACGCCGAAGCCGGCGTTCTCCAGGGCCGCGGCCAGATAGAGGAGGCTTGCGGGCGGGTAGCACTTCTGGGCGATCTCGTTCACGTAGGTGGCGCGGGGATTCACCAGCACCACGGTCTGTTTTTGGCTCATGGCGTCTTTTTCCCGCCCCACAGCCGTCCCAAAAACCAAAGGGCCCAGGGAGCCCCGGCCAGCATGGGTATTATGTGGACGAAAAGCGTGAGCGAGAATCCCACCGAAAAGAGCACGGCGGGCGGGGCGTATCCCGCGAAAAAGACCATGACGGCGGCCTCCCGGGGCCCCAGGCCCGAGGCCGAGGGCGCGTGCCCGGCAAAAACGGCCAAGGACGCGGCCGTGATGAGGCCCGCCGGGTCCGGCGAATAGCCGAAGGCGCGGAAAAGGAGCCAGCACACCAGAAGCGGCCGGATCTGGAACACGATGCCGTAGGCCGCGAAAAAGAGCTTCCGGCCCGCCGAGGCCCGGGCGAATGGGCCAAGAACTCCCGCCGCGAAACGCCCGAGGCGGCCGGAAAGCTTTTCCGCAAGATGGACGAGGGCCGCGTGGACGGGGGTGGCGAAAAAGAAGAGGGCGAAGAAAAGCCCCAGGAACCCCACGGCCGCGCCGCCCGAAAAGGCCGAGGGCGCGCCCGAGAGAACGAGCCCCACGGCGAGCCAGAAGGAGGCGCCGATGAGGTTCAAGCCGCTTTCGAAGGCCACGGCCCCGGCCGCCGCGCCCACCTGGGTGTTTTTCTCCCGCCACAAGAAAATCACGTCGAAGATTTCGCCCGCGTCCACCGGAAGCACGGCCCGCAAGGGCCCCGAGCCCAGCCGCCAGAAAAGCACCCGCCGGAAGGGGACTTCGATCCCTAACGCCTTTAAGACCCGCCAGAGCTTGTCCGCGCCGAAAAAAACGTGCCACAGGACCGAAAGCGCGAGGGTTAGGGCCAGCAGCCTGAAATCGGCCGAGGAAAAGGCCGCCGCGAGCTTATCGGGCGAAAGCCCCGCGGCCTTCCAGACGGTCACGAGCACCACGGCCGAAAACGCCAGGGTCAGGCTCGCCGAGGCAAGCCTGCCTCGCCCCGTCCGGGCCGCCTTGCCGGGGCCGGGCTCAGCCATTTGTGAGCCTTCCGATAAGCGCCCGGAGCACCAGGCGCGGGTAATCCCTCAGATATACGGCGAATCGGAGGTCCCCGGTTTTCGCGGCCGCCAGGCCCTGGAGTGCCGCCATCAGAATCTTCGGGATGCGGCCGAAGGCCTGGGGGCGGCGCGCCAGACGCCTAAGGAGGGGCTCCGGGATCAGGGGCAGGAGCTTGTAGAGGGCTGCCCAGCCCATGAGTCGCGCCCGGGACGCCTCGGCCGGGGCGAAGGCCGGGTCGTAGAAGTCTGCGGCCACCCCCTCCCCCAGCCGCGCCGCAAGGTTCGATTCCGGGGCCTTTAAGGCGATGGGCGCGCCCGGCAGGTACACCAGGTGATGCACCTTCACGCGGTTCAGGCCCGGAAGGCCCTTGTAGGCGAATAGCCCCTCCAGGTGGTCGGCCTCGGTCTCGCCGGGAAGCCCGAACATGTGGTCCACGTCATACGCGAGCCCGGCCGCGCTGCAGTAGCCGAACACGCGCCGGGCCTCTTGGTCGCTCTCGCGGCGGTTCAGGACGTTTAGGCGGATGTCCTCGTTCCAGGTCTGGAGCCCGAACTCCACGCCGTAGCAGCCGCCCTCCTTCAAAAGCCGCGCGGTCTTTTCCGTAAAGCCCAGGATCGTTGCAAAGCACTTGAAGGGGACCCCGATCCCGGAGCGGAAGCGGGCCATCAAATCCGCGAGCCAGGCCTCGTCGCCGGAAAGATACGAGTCCTTGAAGATAAGCTCCCGGAAACCGTAGCGGGCCTTGCCGGCCTCAAGCTCGGCCATGACCGCGTCCACTCCCTTCCTGCGGAACCAGCCCGGCCCGTAGAGGGCCTTCATGCAGGTCTCCTCGCAAAACGAGCATGAAAAGGGGCAGCCCCGGCTCACCATTGCGGCGTAGCTTGTGCGCTGGGACACGAGGGGCGCGAAGAGGTCCTTGTCCGGAAGCGGCAGGGAGTCGAGGTCCACCGGCGGGGCCTTTTCCGTGCGGACTAGATCCTCTCCGCGCCGGAAGACGAGGTTGGGGATGGCCGAAAGCGCCTCCGCGTCCGGCAATCCCGCGCGGGCGATCATATCCAGAAGCCCCGGAACCGCGGGCTCGGCCTCGCCCTCGATGACCAGGTCCGCCGCGCCCCTTTTGAGGACCGCGCGGGCCGCGAGGCTCGGAAAAAGGCCCATAAAGACGATGGGCGCGGGGCTTTTCTCCCTTACAAGCCGCGCGGTATCGTTCAAGAATCCGAAGGTCGCGGGAAGCACCGAGAAAAGCAGCACGGAGGGCTTTCGGGCGAGGATCTTCCGGGCCAGAAGCCCGGGCGACGAGAGCCGCCGGGCCACGGCCGGGACCTGGAGGACGTTATCCGTGACGCCCAGGACGCCGGGGTCGAAGGCGAGGGAAACCTCGTGCCCGGCCCGCCGGATGACGGGGGCGAGGGTTTCCAATTCAAGCGCCTGGCGCACCAGGTAGCGCCCGCGATAGACCAGGGTTACGTTCATGGGGTCAATTATTTCTTGCCGTTTCAGTTCGGCATGCCTCTTGGCTCAGAATCCTAGGAAATCCGTTAAAATGTGGAGCGGCCTTGTTACCGGGACCTTGCGCATTCCATCTTCCGACCAGAGATAACAGGTTCTATTTTTCAAGTTCCACCCGCCTATCAATACCAATTCGACTTCATCACCATACCATTGGATGTTCGCTGACTGAAGCATCACCACAGGAAGGCGTCCCAGGCTTCCCGTTTGATCGAAAATTTCCACGAAGCCTGGTTTGTCCGCAGAACTCCCGACCGGCATGGGAATCCAACTCTGGTATCGTCTGTAGGAAATGACGGACGTGTAACGTCCCGACGGATCGTGATTCCGGCTGTACTCTTTTGCTTGAAGCCCATAAGCACTAACAATCACAAAGAAAAGAAAGACGCAAAGAAGTAACGATCTCATTGCCTTCATGACGGATGTTCCTCGCGGACGTCTGCCCAAGATCGCTTAAATGATGAAAGGCCGGGGACCATTTCCGGCCGTTCGGCATCCCCAATCATACTGTTAACCCTTCTTCTTGTACTCCTCCCGCCTTTTCTCGTTTTCCGCGTAGGCCGAGAAGTGCTCGTCCTTCCTTGAGACCTTCTCCTGGTTGAACTGCATGGAAAGCCAGGCCAAAAACTTTCTCTTGAACTCGTCGAAGCTCCTTACCGCCAGCGCGTGCTTCAGAAGGAAAAAGGGCCGCGAGTGAAACTTCGTGTAGGCCATGCGGGTAAGCTCGTCCACCTCGTCGTTCGTAAGCGTTGTCCACGGGCGCGGAAGCTGGGCCTCCTCGGTGTTC
>JAKAGN010000130.1 GCA_021815525.1 Deltaproteobacteria bacterium | reverse complement strand
GCGCTCTTCGCGGCTCATCGCTTGTGGACGCCCTGTGCGCCGCGAAGGGGATACCGGCGGAAACTAACTTGCGTTCACGAGTTCTTCACGCCCCTTAACTTTGTTGCGCGTCGGCTTGCGCTTGGTCACGTACGAAAAGTACGCTCCCTTCGCGCGCGCCTCGCGCTCTTCGCGGCTCATCGCCTTGGTCCAGGCTTGACGCCCCGCCATCCTGCCGGCCGCCTTCAATCGGACTTTGCCTAAAAAAATTCCCTTTCCCCGCAAGGCTATGGTTCAGGCCCGGCAATTCCTTTGAAATCCCGCCCGGATTGGTGTATGAATCAAAAAGGCGGGGACGCGCCTCCCCGCCGGCCACCAAGGAACCCCGACCGGTAATCTATGGCCCTGGAACTTCGACAGCAGCTGCGCCTCTCCCAGCAGCTCATCATGACGCCCCAGCTGCAGATGGCCATAAAGCTCCTGCAGCTTAACCACCTGGAGCTTCTGGACGTCATACGCGACGAGCTGACCCAGAACGCGGCCCTGGAGGAAGGCGAAGACTACGAGGAGGGCCGGGAACCCAGCATCGAGGAGCGGGAAGCCGCCCCCGAGCCCGCCGTTACCGAGGAAACTCCCGCCGGCCCCGCGGAAACCGAGCTGGACCTGGAGGCCCGCACCCCTGACGAGCCCGACTGGAGCCAGTTCAGCGACGACGAGGAGGCCCCCTCGCCCCGCTCCTCCTACGAGGGCGAGGAACGGGAGGCCCCACGCTTCGAGAGCTTCGTGGCGAAAAGGGAGACCCTGGCGGAGCACCTGCTGTGGCAGGCCATGCTCTCCTTCGACGAGCCCGGGGACCGGGAGGCGGCCCAGGTTATCGTTGGAAACGTGAACAAGGACGGCTACCTGGAGTCCTCGGTGGAGGAGATAGCGAGGCAGTGCGGCCAGAGCGCCCCGGTGGCGGCACGGGTGCTCTCCGTCATGCAGTCCTTCGACCCCCCGGGGGTCTGCGCCCGCGACCTCGCCGAGTGCCTCCTCATCCAGGCGCGGCGGCTTTCCCTTTCGGGCACGGTGGTGGAGCGCATAATAACGGAGCACATGACGAACCTCACCAACAAGAATTACAAGGCCATCGCCCAGGCCTTGAGGATCGGAAAGGAGGAGACGGCCGCGGCCATCCGCGTCATCATGAACCTGGAGCCCCGCCCGGGCCGGATATTTTCCGACGAGGAGCCCCACTACATCGTGCCCGACATCTACGTTTACAAGCTTGGCGACGACTATGAGATAGTGGTCAACGACGACGGGCTCCCCAAGCTCCACGTGAGCCGCTTCTACAAGAAGGCCCTCTCCCGGGAAAACGCCCTTCCCGACGAGGCCAAGAGCTACGTCCAGGGAAAGATGAAGAGCGCGGCATGGCTCATAAGGAGCATCCACCAGCGCCAGCGCACCATTTACCGCGTGGTGGAAAGCATCGTGAAGTACCAGCGGGATTTCCTCGACCTCGGCATATCCCAATTGAAGCCGATGGTCCTCCGCGACGTGGCCGAGGACATCCAGATGCACGAGTCCACCATAAGCCGGGTCACCACCAACAAGTACGTGCACACGCCCCAGGGCATCTTCGAGCTAAAGTACTTTTTCAACAGCTCCATTTCAAGGGCGGATGGAGGCACGGTGGCCTCCGCCTCGGTGAAGGAAAAGATACAAAAACTCATCCGGGACGAAGACCCCCAGAAGCCCCTTAGCGACGACAGGATAGCCCAGATCCTGGAGGGGGACGAAATCATGATCGCGCGGCGCACTGTTGCCAAGTACCGAGAAATGCTTGGGATACTTCCAAGCGGCAAGAGGCGGTCCATCGCGTGACGGCCCGGCCGCGCGCGGCGCTCATCCGACAACGGGGGACAAGCCCCCAATACCCGTATGCCCGATACAGGAGGCCGGCTCAATGCACACATCCTTTACATTCAAGAATCTTGATCCCTCCGAGACCATCAAGACCTACGCCAAGGACAAGCTGGACCGCTTCGACAAGCTCCTGGACAACCCGGCCGAGGCCGGCGTCATCCTTACCGTCGAGAAGCACCGCTGCATCGCGGAGATCACCATAACGGGAGACCGCCTCAACATCGTGGGCAAGGAGGAGACGGGCGACATCCTCTCCTCCATCGACAAGGTCCTGGACAAGCTCGAGAAGCAGATAAAGAAGGGCAAGCAGAAAACCCGCGAGCGCCGGACAGCCGGGCGCGGCGAAAGGCCCGCGGCCGCGGCCGGAGGCGCCTCCGACGAGGAAGCGGCGTCCGAGATCATTCCCGAGACCATCGATTACAAACCCATGGACGCGGACGAAGCGGCCATGCAGCTCGACATCTCCGACAGGGATTTCCTGGTGTTCACCAACGCCCGCAGCGGCCAGGTCAACGTGATCTACCGCAGGACCGACGGCAACCTGGGCCTTATCGAGCCCGCCATGTGACACGGCCCGGCATCCCGCCGTAAAAAAGGGGGGGGCCGCGGGTAATTTTCACCGAGCCCGCCGACCGTCGGACGTCAGGGACGGCGGCGGGCGTCTTTTCCCGGTCAACTCGTTTCCCCTCACTTTACGGCCGGCGGCTTTTATTGTAAACGGTTGAAGCTCTTTTTTCCCCTGGCCCGCGGCGTTCGGCTCGAAACAGCGCCGGGGCCGCGCCGTTTGTAAAGGTTCAAGAAACGCACCGGGACCGACCGCCATGAAGATCATGGACAAACTGAAACGATCCGGCGTCACCTGCGAGCTTGCGGGACGCGACAAGAAGGAGATCATAGAGGAGCTTTCGGTGCTCCTGGCCGTGGCCAGCGGAAAATCCCCCGAGGAGGTGGCCGGAGTCCTGTGGGAGCGGGAGGAAATGGGCTCGACGGCCCTGGACCGGGGGGTGGGCATCCCCCACGGCAAGATGGGCGGCTTGAAGGATGTCTTCGTGTGCCTGGGCGTGTCCCGCAAGGGCGTGGACTTCGCCGCCAAGGACCGCATGAGGACCCACCTTTTCTTCGCCTTCCTGGCCCCGGCCGAGGACGTCTCGGCGCGCCTGGATCTTCTGGCCAAGGTGTCCAGGCTGCTCTCCGACGAAGCAGTCAAGAACGCCCTCCTTAAAGCCGCGGGCCCGGACGAGGTGCTGGCCGTGATAGCCGGCGAGGAGCGGAAATAATAAGCGGCCGGGCGGGAAAGGACGCGCCGTGAAAATCGTCATCCTTACTGGGCTTTCCGGGTCGGGCAAGAGCACCGCGCTCGCAGCCCTTGAGGACGCGGGCTTCTTCTGCGTCGACAACCTCCCGGTGGCTCTTCTGCCCAAGTTTTTGGAGCTCACCGTCCAGACCGGCAGCGAGGCCGCGCGCTTCGCCTTCGTGATGGACCTTCGGGAGAAGGGCTTTCTCGACAGATACAAGGAGGTCTTCGCCAACCTGGGGCAGAAGGGGACCGCCCTTGAAATCCTTTTCCTGGAGGCCTCCGAGGACGTCCTTCTCCAGCGCTACCAGGAGACCCGCCGCCAGCACCCCCTGGCCCGCGGCGGAGACGTGCTGGCGGGCATCCGCCTCGAAAAGGAGCGTCTGGCCGACGTCCGCGCCATCGCCCGCAGGGTGATCGACACCTCCCGCACCAACCCCCACGAACTCAAGAAAATCGTCCGGAACCACCTGGAGCACCTGGCCTTTTCGCCCCGGATGCAGGTCTCGGTTCTCTCCTTCGGGTTCAAGTACGGCCTGCCCAGAAACGCCGATCTCGTCATGGACGTGCGCTTCCTGGCCAACCCCTTCTTCGTGCCGGAGCTTTCGCCGCTCTCGGGACTGGACGAACCGGTGCGCGCCTTCGTGATGGAGCGCGGGGACACGGCCGTTTTTCTTGGAAAGTTTCTCGACCTCCTGGACTATCTCCTGCCCCGCTACGAGGCCGAGGGCAAGGCCTACCTCACCATCGCCGTGGGCTGCACCGGCGGCCGCCACCGCTCCGTGGCGGTGGCCGGCGCGGTGCATCAGCACGTGCTTGCGGTTTACGGCAACGCGATCCTCTCCCACCGGGACCTCGCTCCTTGAGTTCCACCCTCCCCGCCCCGGAGCCGGTGCGCCTCAGTCCGGACGGCCGTGACCCGGCGGACGCCGAAGACCTGGAATATCTCGTCTTTTCCGATCCCTGGACGCGCGGGATGCTTTCGGCGGCCTTTTCGGCCCCCGAGACCATCGCGCTCGGCGTCCGGCAAGACGTCCTCCTCTCCGGGCTCGCCCTTTTCCGCGTGATGGCGGACGAGGCGGAGATCCTGCGCCTGGCGGTCCATCCCCAAATGCGCCGCCTGGGCCTGGGAAGCCTCCTCCTGGCCCGAGGCCTTACCCTTGCGCGCGGCAGGGGCGCCCTGCGGGCCTACCTGGAGGTCCGGGAGGGGAACGCCACAGCCCTCGCCTTCTACGCCCGGCGCGGCTTTCACCGCGTGGGCCGGCGGCCAGGCTACTACGCCGGCTCCGGCGAGGCCGCCCTGGTCCTGGCGCGGGACATTTGACGTCAAGGCCCCGCCCCCCTGCCCTTCCCCAAGCGCTTTTCAAACAGGCCGCCCCTGCCTCCCGGGGACCGCGCGGCCGCGTCTCCCCCTTTTAAACTCTTGCAGATCGCGCGGGATCACGGTATGGTGACGGTTCAAATACGGCCCGACGATTTTGATCCACGCTTTTCCACAACGAACGAGGGAGGTTTTTCCCATGGCTATCAAGCTGGCAATAAACGGATTCGGCAGGATCGGGCGCCTTGCGTTTCGGGCGGCCTTCGAGAACCCGGACATCCAGATCGTGGCGGTGAACGATCTCACCAACGCGAAAACCATGGCCCACCTTCTCTCCTACGATTCCATCCACGGCAAGTTCAAGCCCACCGTGGCTGCGGTGGAATCCGGCATGACCGTGGGCGGCGAGGAAATCCGGCTCTTCGCCGAAAAGGACCCGGCGGTGCTGCCGTGGAAGGACATGGGCGTGGACGTGGTGGCCGAGTGCACGGGCATCTTCACCAACCGTGAAGGCGCCGCAAAGCACCTCACCGCCGGCGCCAAGAAGGTGGTCATCTCGGCTCCCGCCAAGGAGCCCGACATAACCATGGTGATGGGGGTAAACCACAAGGATTACGATCCGGCCAAGCACCACATCGTCTCCAACGCCTCATGCACCACCAACTGCCTGGCGCCCGTGGCCAAGGTGCTCCTGGAAAGCTTCGGCATCAAGCAGGGCCTCATGACCACAGTTCACTCCTACACGGGCGACCAGAAGCTCCTGGACTTCCCCCACAAGGACTTGAGGCGCGCCCGGGCCGCCTGCCTTTCCATGGTTCCCACCACGACCGGCGCGGCCAAGGCCATAGCCCTGGTGCTCCCCACCCTCAAGGGCAAGCTGAACGGCCTTTCCATCCGTGTCCCCACGCCGGACGTCTCCATCGTTGATCTCGTGGTGAACGTGGAAAAGACGCCGGTCACGGTGGAAGCTGTCAACGCGGCCCTCAAGGCCGCGGCAGAGGGGCCCCTGAAGGGCATCCTGGGCTACTGCGACCTCCCGCTCGTGTCCACGGATTTCACAGGAACCAACCTTTCCTCGGTGGTGGACGCCGAGCTCACCTACGTCATCGGCGACATGGTGAAGATCTGCGCCTGGTACGACAACGAGTGGGGTTACTCCCAGCGGCTGGTGGACATGTGCGCCCACGTGGGCGGGGCTCTTTAGAGGCCAACCCCAAAAATCGCCTGCAACCCATAAAACGGGGGATGCATGAAAACCCGGACGCCCCTCATCGCTGGCAACTGGAAGATGTACAAGACGCCGCCCGAGGCGGCGGAAACCGCCCGGGCCGTGGCCGCGGCGGCCGCGGGCGCTGCGGGCGTCGAGGTGATGATCGCGCCATCCTTCGTGTGCCTCACGGAAACCGCGAAGGCGCTCGCGGGAACCGGGGTCTTTCTCGGGGCCCAGGACATCTTCTGGGAGACCGAGGGTGCCTTCACGGGCGAGGTTTCCGGCCCCATGCTGAAGGCCGCGGGCTGCTCCCACGTCATCGTGGGGCACTCGGAGCGGCGGCAGTTCTTCGGCGAGACGGATGAGTCCGTGAACAAGAAGACCCGGGCCGCGATCCGGGAAGGCCTCATACCCGTCGTGTGCGTGGGCGAGACGAAAGCCGAGCGGGAGGGCGGCCTCACGCTGAAAGTGCTTGACAGGCAGGTGCGAAGGGGATTAGAAGGGCTGTCTTTGGAAACGGTGGTGGTGGCCTACGAGCCCGTATGGGCCATCGGAACGGGCCTCACCGCCACAGCCGACCAAGCCCAGGAGTCCCACGCCTTCATCCGTTCGGTTTTGGGCGAGGCGGCCGGAAAGAACGTCGCGGAGGGCCTGCGTATCCTCTACGGGGGAAGCGTGAAACCCGGAAACGCGGCGTCGCTCATGGCCATGCCGGACATCGACGGCGCGCTGGTGGGCGGGGCCAGCCTTTCTGCAGAAAGTTTCGGGGGCATCATCCGGTTCGGAGGCTGAATGCCGGCCCCGGGGCCGGTATCTTTTGAAAGGATCGGTTCAGGAACTCATGGAGATACTGGTCATCGCCATCCACGTGATCGTCTGCTTCGCGCTCATCATGATCGTCCTTTTGCAGACGGGCAAGGGAGCGGACCTCGGAGCGGCCTTCGGGGCCGGGTCGAGCCAGACCCTGTTCGGCAGCTCCGGCGCCGGAAACTTCCTCACCAAGGCGACCACGGTGGCGGCCATCGTGTTCATGCTGACGTCGCTGATACTTGCCTATTACTCCGGCGGCAGGGGCCAGCGTTCGGTTATGAAAAGCCTGCCGGTCCCCACAGAGGAAAAGGCTCCGGCCGTACCCGGCAAGGCCGGAGACGCCCAGCCACTGCTTCCGCCGTCTGGTGGAAAGACCCAGGGCATGATTCCCAAGGCGCCCATGGTTCCGGGCGGCAAGTCGCCGGCCATGCCGGTGATGCCGGCCCCGGTTCCCGCCGCGCCGCTCGCGGCTCCGGCGCCCGGCGCCAAGGTGGTGATACCCGCGGCTCCCGCGGCTGCGCCATCCGCCCAAGCGGTTCCGGCAGCGGCCCCGGCAAAAGCGGCTTCTCCCGCACCCGCGCCCGCTGCGGCTCCTCCGGCGCATGGTGCGGCTCCGGCGGCTCCGGCCGTGCCTTCGGGCGAAAAATAGAAGAAAGAATGCTTGATTTTTTGACGCTTCCGGTGTAAGAAGCCGGAAGTCGACGGCGAAAAGCCGTACGATAAAAACGGATGTTTTCAAGCCGAAGTGGTGGAACCTGGTAGACACGCTATCTTGAGGGGGTAGTGGGCTACGCCCGTGCCGGTTCAAGTCCGGCCTTCGGCACCAATTCGTTGTATCCCGAACGGCTCCGGTATGTTACCGGGGCCGTTCCTGTTTATATGCGATTATATGCGATTGCCGTACAGGCGGTTTGAGCGCCTC
>JAKAGN010000129.1 GCA_021815525.1 Deltaproteobacteria bacterium | reverse complement strand
TGGGAAACGTTATTTTTCCGCGGCCGGCAGGTAAACGTGGACGCTGGTGCCGCGTTCCGGGGCCGCTTCGATGGAGATGGCGCCGCCGTGGCGTTTGACGATGGAGTAGGCGATGGTTAGACCTAGGCCCATGCCCTTTTGGGAGCCCCTTTGCTTGGTGGAGAAGTAGGGGTCGAACACCTTGGCGAGGTTTTTCTGAGGGATTCCGCCGCCTTCGTCGGTTATCACGGTCTTCACGTAGCGCCCTGGCGCAAGGGAAGGCCCGCTGCCGGCCTCATCTTTTCCCAGGACGGTGTTTTCGGCCTGGACGCGTATGGCGCCGCCGTCCGGCATGGAGTCCATGGCGTTTCTGATGATTTCGGTGAAAACGGTTTTCATCTGCCGGCGGTCCATGTTTACGGGCCGCAGGGCGTCGGGGAGCACGGTCTCGCAGCGAATGTTTTCCATACCCTCCAGAAGCAGGGAGCACTCGGCGAGAAGCTCCTCCAGGGATGCCGCCTGCCGGTGGGGGGCGCCCCCGGCCGAGAAGGTGACGAACTTGTAGGTGAGGTCCCGGGCGCGGCGGCAGGCCTCCAGGGCGTCTTCCAGGAACTGGGTGGAGGGGTCCTCGGCGGAGAGGCGCGAGCGGGCGAGCTCGATGTTCAAGACAAGGACCGCCAGGAGGTTTCCGAAATCGTGGGCCAGGCCCCCGGCCAGGCTCCCGGTGGCCTCCAGCTTCTTGGCGCGGACCAGCTCCTCCTCCAGCTCCTTCCGCCGGGTGATGTCGCGGAGTATCACTATGTTGCCGGCGGACTTGCCAAGGACGTCCATGAATGGGGACGTGTTGATCTGGACGTCCAGGACGCGGCCGTCCTTGGTCCTGCGGCGGGTCTCGAGAAGGCAGACCTTCCGTCCCGCGATCATCTGCTCGATGGCGTTCTTGGTTTCGGGCCAGTTTTCCTCGGGTACGAAATCAACACGTTTTCCGTATATTTCCGATAGCTTCCAGCCGAAAGTCTCCTCGAAGGCGGGATTCAGGTACAGGACCCGGCCATCCACGTCGTAAACCACGATGGAGTCGGGCGAGGCCTCCAGGAGGTTCCGGTAGCGGGACTCGCTGGCCCGCAGCGCGTCCTCGGACCGCTTGCGCTGGGTGATGTCGCGGAATATCCCCTGGTGGATGATCTTCTTGCCGATGGTGGTGGTGGAGGCCGTTATGTGGACGGGCTTTATGGCGCCCCGCTCCGTGATGATGTCCGCCTCCTCGTCGGCGCTTCTGGGGCTCGTTATGTGCCGCCTGAACATTTCGAGGTACTGGGCGGCCTTCTGGGGCGGATGGAGGATGGTCTGGTGCCGGCCGATGATGCGGTCCCTGGTGGTTTCCAGGAGGGCCTCGGCCGCCTTGTTGCAGTTCAGTATGCGGCCCGTGACCGGATCGGCCCAGAAGATGGCGTCCACGGCGTTTTCGAAGGCGAGGCGGAACTTTTCCTCGCTTTCCAGAAGGGCCTCCTGGCTTTCGATCAGGGCCCTCTGGGCCTTGCGCCTTTCCTCGATGTCGGCGCGGAGCCTGCGGTTGGCCTCGGCCAGCTCGTTGTGGGCCTCCTGGAGAAGCTCGTCGCCGCGCATTCTCTCGGTGATGTCCACGGCCATTTCGTAGCGCACCATCCGGCCGTCCGGCCAGCGGATGGCCTTGTCCATGCAGCGGAACCAGCGGCCCGTGAGCTGGTTCTTCTGGTTCCATACGTAGGACGCCACGGCGTTTTCGCCGAAAAGGGAGGCGTTGGTGCAGAAGGGGCAGGGGCTTTCCAGGCCCTGGAGGGCCTCGTGGCATTTCCTGCCGTCCACCGGCCCGAAGATGCGCCGGAGCGCGGCGTTGGTGTAAAGAAGCTCGTAACTTTGCGGGTCGGCAACGTAAATGGGTTCGTCGATGCTGTCGAAAATGGAAAGGAGCTGCCGGCGCTCCGTGTCGAGGGTTTCATGGGCGCGGTGCGCGGCCGTTACGTCGTTTCCTATGCAAAGGATTTCCGAAACCCGCCCGGCCTCGCCGGTTATGGCCTTGTTGGTCCAGGCGATCCAGACCCGTTCGCCGGACTTCTTTATGTTTTCGTTTTCGTTTACGCTGTAGTTGTCGGGGTTGTTGCAGATGTCGGAGAGGAGGCCGGAAAGGTCCCTGCCGGAGCTTTCCACGATGGGAACGATTGTGCCCACCGCGGGGCGGCCCAGGATTTCCTCCTCGGTGAAGCCGAAGAATTTTTGGGCGTAGGCGTTGAAGAAAATGATCCGGCCCTCGGTGTCGAGCCGGAGAATGATGCTGTTGGCGGTGTCCACCACCTGGCGGTAACGGGACTCGGCCTCGTGCAAGGCTTTGTTTATGCGCCCGACCTCTTCCTTGATGGCGTCAAGGGATGGATCGCTGAACATGGGCGTTCTCCCGTGTGGGATTTACTCGGCGGAAAGCGATGTGCTAACCTCTACCATCGGCCATTGGAGCGTGCAACTGTTTTTCCCTGTCATGACAAAATGCAAGAAGGGTACCAGGAAATTATAATGGCGCGGGCAAACAAGGCGAACCGGGGGCTCACCCGCGGAGAGTCGCTCCGCTTGAGGCCTGCCAGGAATCCGGGGGTGCGGGAAGAGCGCTTCGAGAATGGAATCCTACGCCTTAGCTATGATTTTCCCGTAAAACCATGGGCGTCTTTTCTCTTTCGTAAAAAGATTATCGTCCGGTCCCTGGACCTCGACGAGTGGGGGGCCTTCGTTTGGGACGCGATTGACGGGCGCCGGGACGTGCGGGCCATCGCGGAGACCTTCGCCGCCTGCTACGGCACGGATGAGGATGACGCGATTGTTGCCGTGGCGCGCTTTATCCGCGAGCTTGGCCGCAGGAGCCTCGTTGTCCTTACCTGAGGCCTTCCGCGCGCGGCCGATGGTTCGAGGTTCTTCCATTTCATGGTGTTGATGCCCGCTCCGGTGGGGCCCTTTGGAGGGTTTGCGGCGTAAAACCGGATAACGGTGATTTTTTATCGCTGGGAAAAAATTTTTCCGGCTTTGGCCCGACTTCTTGAAAATTGCAGAAACCTGCTGTAAGAAAACCGAAACTCGCCGGTTTCCCCCACCTCCCTGCTTTGGAGCCGCCATGAACACGGAGCCAGTTTTCCCCCGGGACATTCTGGACAATCTTTTCGAGGGCCTCTACTTCGTGGACAAGACCAGGGTCATAACCTACTGGAGCGCCGGAACCGCGCGCCTCACCGGTTACGGGCCGGAGGAGGTGGTGGGCCGGACCTGCTGTGAAAATATCATAATGTACGTGGACAAGTGGGGGCACAGCCTGTGCGACACCGGCCGCTGCCCGGCCCAGCTGTGCATGGAGGACGGCGAGATCCGCCAGGTCCCGGTATCCTACCGCCACAAGGAAGGCCATCTGGTGCCGGCCTTCGCCCGCTTCCTGCCCGTCCGCGACGCGGGCGGCCGGGTGACGGGCGTGGTGGAGGCCATTCAGGACGCAAGCCCCATCGAGCAGGAGCGGGAGCGCGCGCGCTCCCTGGAAAAGCTCGCGCTCATGGACCCGCTCACCCGCGTTTCCAACCGCGCCGGGGCCGAGGCCCGCCTGGAAGCCAGGCTAAACGAGCTTCGCCGCTACGGCTGGCCCTTCGGCGTCCTTTTTTGCGACGTGGACCGCTTCAAGGCCGTGAACGACACCTTCGGTCACGACGCCGGGGACAAGGTGCTCCGCGCCGTGGCCCGCACCCTCGCCGGGAATCTCAGGACCTCGGACTTCGTTAGCCGCTGGGGCGGCGACGAGTTCCTGCTCATACTCCAGAACGTCAACCAGGAGACCCTCCTTAGGGTGGCGGAAAAAATCCGCCGCCTCATGGAGCGGTGCCGGGTGGTGGTGGGGCCCGAGGGGGCCAGGTCCGCCGTGTGCGTCACAGGCTCCATCGGCGCCGCCCTGGCCCTTACCGGCGACAACCCCGAAAGCCTGGTCAGGCGCGCCGACGAGCTTATGTACCGCAGCAAGAAAAGCGGAACCAACCTCGTCTCGGGCTGAGAAAAGCACTGCAGCGGCATGTCTTTTTTTCCGTAAATTTCCCAGGTTTTCTCCGTAGTTTTACCCATTTCTATATTTGTCCTTCCTGATACACTCTTGAACATATGTAAAATTTTATGGTAATTTATTTGTTGATGAAGCGGTAACTTTGGCGGGATTGTCGACTGATCCGTTCCCGAAGTGGGGAGCGGCCTCTTTCCATGCAATCAAGGAGGAACCATGGCCCTGGACCCTGCTTACGGCGTCTTCAAGCAAAGCCTTTTCGACTCGCTCTTGGAGGCTTCCCGCAACGGGCATGATCCGTCGGTCGAGCAGTGGGCCAGAAAGCGGACGGACGAGATAGTTTCTTGTTTCTGGGGGCAGTTCCTGAAAAACGGCGACCTGGGCCTCGCGGTGATGAAGGGCTTCAACAGCACCAGCGACGCCATCGGCATCTCGGATCCCTTGGGCCGCCATTACTTCCAGAACCCGGCCTTCACCGAGATGTTCGGCTACACCGCCCAGGAGATGGAGGCCGCCGGAGGCCCCCGGGTCGCCTATCACAGCGAAAAGGTTTTCCGCGAGGTTTTCGACGCCACCATGGCCGGGCGTTCCTGGAGCGGCGAGCTTGACATGGTGGCGAAGGGCGGGCGGGTGTTCCCGGTGTCGCTCCGCACCGACGCCATCCTGGACCCGGCGGGACGGATAGAGGGCCTGATCGGCGTCCACAGGGACATTTCCCTTCGGCGGGAAACCGAGCGCAGGCTCAGGGAAAAGGAGGTGGAGGTTTCCATCAAGTCCCGGGAGCTCATGGAGGTCAACGAGGCCCTGAAGTCCATCGTGGCCCAGGTGAAGGAGGACCGGAAGAATTTCGAAAAACGCATCGCCGCCAACATGGGTGATTTCGTCCTGCCCTATGTCCGGCGCATGAAGGACGTTACCACGGACCCGGACCTCGTGGTGTTCCTGAACGTCATCGAGGACAACTTAAGCCAGCTTTTCGCGCCCTTCATGGAGCGCCTCACCACCAGCCGGGCTTCCCTCACGCCCCGCGAGATCGAGGTGGCCAACCTTGTCCGGACCGGCGCCACCAGCAGGGACATAGCCAAGCTCCTCAACATCTCCAAGCGCGCGGTGGAGTTCCACCGCGACAGCCTCCGCACCAAGCTGGGCCTGAAGAAAAGCAAGAAGAACTTAAGGGCCTACCTTTCGTCCTTCTCGAACCAGGGATGAGGCCGGCGCGCGGCGATTACCGCGCGGGCGCGTTTTCCGCCCGGGGATTTTTTTGAACGTTATTTTGATGTTGTGTAAAGCCTCGCCTTGTTGATATTACAGGAAGTCGCGGAGCCCCTGAAGGAAGGGCGGA
Source organism: Deltaproteobacteria bacterium (assembly GCA_021815525.1). Lineage (GTDB taxonomy): Bacteria > Desulfobacterota > Desulfobacteria > Desulfobacterales > Desulfatibacillaceae > JACRLG01. Next base: position 2,115 of record JAKAGN010000129.1, on the reverse strand, counting down.
AGCCCGGCCCCGAAACCGATTCTCCCGCGGAACCGCGACCATCCATGGAAACACCGGCAAGTCTTCTGGACACATTGGCGGAGGTCAGCCGCCGCTGCCACGACTCCTCCCTGTCCCCCGAGAGGCGCCTTGCCCTCGTTTTAAACGTCATAGTGAATTCCCTGGAGGTGGACAAGGCCTCCATAATGATGCGGGAGGGCCGCGGCCATCTCACCGTGAGGGCCGCCACGCGCCCCGAGATAATCGGGGTCAGGGTGCCCCTCGACTCGGAGAGCCCCTCCGCCTGGGTCGTCCGCAACAAGGCCCCCCTCTACGTGGACGAGGAAAATCCGGCCGGTTTTTTCCACAAGAAGGACCGCTACGTAAAACACGCCTTTTTTTCCGTGCCCCTCATGCGGGGCAAGAGGGTGATCGGGGTCCTGAACGTTACGGAAAAGCGCGACTCGGACCTCATTTCCGAGACCGAGAGAAAGCTTGTCTTAGACCTTTGCGCGCGTTTCATCACGGCCCTTGAAAACGAGCGCCTTGCCGGTCTCCTCCGGAAGCGCGAGCGGGACCTAAAGGAAAAGAACCGGGCCCTGAAAAATCTGGAGCGCGTCAAGAACGACCTTTTCAACATGCTGGTCCACGACATGAAGGGCCCCATCGCGGAAATATCCTGCCTCCATTCCATCCTGGCGGAGAACGTGAGCGGCGAGAACCGGCAGATACTTTCCGCGGCCGACGCGGCATGCGGGGGGCTCTCCCAGATGGTGACGAACCTTCTTGACGTGGTGAGGCTGGAGGAGGGCAAGCTCATTCCCGTCACCGCGCCCGTTGACCCCTCGGCCCTCCTGGCGGAGGCCATTACGGGCCTTTCCGCCTTCGCCCTTCTGAAGGACATCTCCTTCGTGCGGCAGGAGTTCCCCCTGCCAGGGGCCGCACCCCTCGTGGCGGACCGGACCCTTGTCCTGAGGGTCCTGACGAACCTTCTCACCAACGCCATACGGCACTCGCCGGTGGGCCTTCTGGTGGAGGCGGGCTTCCTTTACCCCTCGAGCCGCGAGATCGCTTTTTTCGTGAAGGACGAAGGCGCGGGCGTGCCCGAGGCCATGCGTGAAAAAATTTTCGACAAGTTCGCGCGCGTGGAGGACGGCCGCGAGGAGCGGAGCTTTTCCACGGGCCTGGGGCTCGCCTTCTGCAAGCTTGCGGTGGAGGCCCACGGCGGGCGTATCCGGGTGGAGGACGCTGCCCCGCGCGGCTCCCGCTTCTTTTTTACGCTTCCCCTTTCCCTTTCCGTAGAAAAAAGGAAAACGGAGCCGTTGCGCGGGAAGGGTCGATCGTGATAGATTTCACGCAAAAGGTTCGGGCCGGAGGGGATGCGATGGAGTTCGAGGAAAATTACGAGGAGGAGGTCAACGCCCTTTTCGGGGACTTGGGCGAGCCGGAAGCCCCTGATCGGACCGCCTCCATACCCGGACTCATCGAAACCCTGCACGAGCAGGAGGGGCAGCTGGATCCCCGGCGGCTGGCCCTGCTGCGCACCGTCTCCGCCTTGGCCCGCTACGTTAAAAGCGCCTGCTCCAACGACGACACCGACGCCGGGGAGATTATAAGCCGCCTGGTCCGCCTAGCCGACGCCCTGTCGGAAAAGGGGGCCGAGAAGGACCTCGTCATCCTGCGCCACCGGGGGCTTGGCGAGGCCGCGCTCGGCCCCGCGTCCCAGGCGGCCGACTTCGTCGTGTCCCACCGGGGCATCTGCCTGGACAAGGCCCAGGCCAAGGCCCTGGAAACCCGGCTGGGGCCCACCGCGCCCGATCTCACCCGCGAGTTCGAGGAGTCCGCGCTCATTCTGGCCGAGGCCGGAATATCGAGCCTCTGCCTGCACCTGGGCGCCGAGGCGCGGGGCGCAGACGAGGATCCGTACGCCCTTGCCGTGTCCCGAAACGCCCTTTGCGCCTACTTCGCCACCCTTCTCTTCCATTCCTCCGAGGATTCGGCGATACTTACGGATTCTCCCCGGCCCGTGGTTATATCCAACGAAAAACGGCGTCCCGACCCCAACTTCACCATACTGGCTTCCGTGAACGGGATGCGCCGGGGCGAGGTGCAGGTGCTGGTGAACCAGCTCTCCGG
>JAKAGN010000128.1 GCA_021815525.1 Deltaproteobacteria bacterium | reverse complement strand
GGAGCCAGGCCCTAAGCCAGCTGGAAACCCGCCGGGCGCAGCTGGCGCAGACCAGGGCCCGGCTGGACGCGGCCCGCTCGGCGCCCGAGCGCGTGGCGTCGAGCCGCTCCAAGGAGACGGCCTCCCGCGCGGCCGTGGAAAAGGCCCGGGCCGAGGTGGAGCAGGCCCGGTTGAGCCTTTCCTACACCAAGATCACCGCGCCGGCCGACGGATTCATCACCAAGAAGGCCGTGGAGACGGGCGCCTTCGTGCAGGCCGGCCAGGCCCTCATGGCGCTCGTCCGGCCCGACGTGTGGGTCACGGCCAACTTCAAGGAAACCCAGCTTACCAGGATGCGGCCCGGGCAGGCCGTGAGCGTGAAGGCGGACGCCTATCCCGGCGTGACCTTCAAGGCGCGCGTGGACAGCATCCAGCACGGCACCGGCTCGCGCTTCAGCCTTTTGCCGGCGGAAAACGCCACCGGCAACTTCGTCAAGGTGGTTCAGCGGGTGCCGGTCAAGATAGTGTTCGAGACGGAGCCGCGGGCGCTGGGCTATCTCCTGAGCCCCGGCATGTCGGTGGTGCCCACGGTGAACGTGGCTGCCAAGCCGGCCGAGAGCGGCGGCTATCGACCATGAGTGACGCCGCCCAAACGGCCCCGGCCGAAGGCGCTCCGCCCGCGGCAGGGAAATGGCTCATCGCCATCACGGTGATGTTCGGCGCCTTCATGGCGGTCATGGACATCAGCGTGGTGAACGTTGCGCTGCCCCACATGATGGGAAGCTTCAGCCAGGATATTTCCTCCATTACCTGGGTGGCCACGGCCTACAGCATAGCCGAGATCATCATGATAACCATGTCCGGCTGGTGGAGCACCCTTATCGGCCGCAAGCGGCTTTTTCTGGGAAGCTTCGCCGTCTTCACCCTGGGCTCGATGCTTTGCGGCACAGCAACGTCCTTCCCCCAGATGCTCGTCTACCGGGTGCTGCAGGGCCTTGGCGGCGGCGCCCTGATCCCGGTTTCCCAGGCCATACTCCGCGAGACCTTCCCCAAGGAGGAGCAGGGCATGGCCATGGCCATCTACGGCATGGGGGTGGTGCTGGCCCCGGCAATGGGGCCCGTGCTGGGCGGCTGGCTGACGGACAGCCTTGGCTGGCCCTGGATTTTCTACATCAACCTGCCGGTGTCGCTCGTGGGGATGTTCTTCGTGTGGACCTTCGTGGAGGACCCGCCCTACCTGCGCCGGGGGGTCAAGATCATCGACTGGATGGGCATCATACTCCTGGCCATAACCCTCACCACCATGCAGGTCGTCCTGGAACGGGGCCAGCAGAACAACTGGTTCGAGTCCCGCTTCATCCTGGCCGGAACCGCGGTATGCCTCGTATCCCTCACGCTTCTCGTCGTCTGGGAGATGCGGATTCAAGAGCCCATCATAAACGTCCGGCTTCTGGCCAACATTCCGCTCGCGGTGGGCTCCTTCATGGGGCTCATATTCGGCATAGCCCTTTTCGGCACCACCTTCATACTTCCCCAGTTCACCCAGGAGCTTTTGGGCTATTCCGCCTTCAAGGCGGGGCTCGCGCTGGCTCCGCGGGCGCTGGTGCTCCTCATCTTCATGCCAATCGCCGGAGCGCTCTACCGCAGGATAGACCCGCGCCTGCTCATCCTCGCCGGAATCATAATCATATTCTGGGCCTACTTCGATCTCTCCCGCCTTGAGCTGTCGGCCGGTTTCTGGAACTTCGTGCCCACTCTCCTCGTCATGGGCATCGGCATGCCCTTCATGTTCGTCAGCATGAGCACTATCTCCCTGTCCACTGTGCGCAGGATCAACATGACGGAGGCATCCGCCCTCTACACCCTTGCCCGGCGCGTGGGCGGCAACATCGGCTACGCTCTGGCCGCAACCCTGGTGGCGCGGGGCGTGCAGGTCCACCGCTCAGTCATGGTGTCCCACGTGAGCCCCTTGGATCCCGCCTACGCGGAGTTCAATCGCGCAGTGTCCTTCTACCTGGGCCAGGCGGGGCTGGACCCGGCGGCCGTCCCCGGCGTGAGCCTGGGCCTCATCAACGGCATGGTGAACCGCCAGGCCGCCATGATGGCCTACAACGACGTTTCCATGGTCTTCGGGCTTCTGTTCGTCATAACCATCCCCATGATCCTGCTCCTCCCCAGCCGCGCCACCCTCATGGCCTCCATGGGTACAGCCATAATGAAACCAAAATGATTTCAAAGGATAACGAGAAAATGGGAGGCGATTCCCAGGCCGCGGTCCCGGCCGGCGGCGCGGTGCCAGCGGCATCCAAGTGGCTCATAGCCATCACGGTGATGTTCGGCGCCTTCATGGCCGTCATGGACCTAAGCGTCGTCAACGTATCGCTCCCACACATGATGGGAAGCTTCAACCAGGATCTCTCCTCCATCACCTGGGTGGCCACGGCCTACAGCATAGCCGAGATCATCATGATCACCATGTCCGGGTGGTGGAGCACCCTGATAGGCCGCAAGCGGCTTTTTCTCGCAAGCTTCGCCGTTTTCACCCTGGGCTCGCTTTTATGCAGCACCGCGACGTCATTTCCCCAGATACTGACCTACCGTGTGATACAGGGGCTGGGCGGCGGCGCGCTGATCCCGGTTTCCCAGGCCATACTCCGCGAGACCTTCCCCAAGGAGGAGCAGGGCATGGCAATGGGCATCTACGGCATGGGGGTGGTGCTGGCCCCGGCAATGGGGCCGGTCCTGGGCGGCTGGCTCACCGACAGCTTCGGCTGGCCCTGGATATTTTACATCAACCTGCCGGTGTCGCTCGTTGGGATGTTCTTCGTGTGGACCTTCGTGGAGGACCCTCCCTACCTGCGCCGGGGGGTCAAGATCGTGGACTGGCTGGGCATCATACTCCTGGCCGTGACCTTGACCGCCATGCAGATAGTCCTTGAGCGCGGGCAGGAAAAGAACTGGTTCGACTCAAGCTTCATCCTTGCGGGGACAGTCATCTGCCTCGTGTCGCTCACGCTGCTGGTGATTTGGGAAACGCGGATTCCCGAGCCCATCATAAACTTCCGCGTCTTGAAGAACGTGCCCTTAGCCGTGGGCTCCGCCATGGGGCTCATCTTCGGTGTCGCACTTTTCGGCACCACCTTCATACTCCCCCAGTTCACACAGGAGCTTTTGGGCTACACGGCGTTCAAGGCCGGGCTCGCGCTGGCCCCGCGGGCCCTCATGCTCCTCATGTTCATGCCCATCGCAGGCGCGCTCTATCGCCGCTTCGACCCGCGCCTGCTGGTCTTCACCGGTATTTGCATCATTGTCTTCTCTTATTACGACCTATCCCGCCTGGAGCTTGCGGCCGGGTTCTGGAACTTCGTGCCCGCGCTCCTCATCATGGGGGTGGGGATCCCCTTCATGTTCGTCAGCATGAGCACCATCGCGCTCTCCACGGTGCGAAGGATCAACATGACGGATGCGTCCTCCCTCTACACCCTCGCCCGGAGCGTGGGCGGCAACATCGGCTACGCGCTGACCGCCACCCTCGTCGCCCGCGGAGTGCAGATACACCGCTCCATCCTGGTCTCCCACGTGAGCATCTTCGATCCCGCCTACGTGGAGTTCAGCCGCTCCGTGTCCTCCTTCCTGTCCCACGCCGGGGTCGGCGCCGCGGCCGCGCCCGGCGTGAGCCTCGCCCTGGCCGACTCCATCGTGAACCGCCAAGCCGCCATGATGGCCTACAACGACGTATCCATGGTCTTCGGGATACTGTTCCTCGCAACCGTCCCCCTGCTCTTCATCCTCCCCAATCGCGCCACCATCATGGCATCAATGGGGACGCCCATCATGAAAAGCAAGTAAAACAGGATGTTAAAAGCGTTCAAAATATGAACGTTCAAAAATTGAACGTTCATATTTTGAACGCATGGGCTACAATTGCTTTAAAATAAAGATAATTCGTTCGGGGGAAAAATAGCTCCAAGAACCTGTCTTGTATGGTGAGCTTCTTTGGACGAGATACAAGATAGGTTCAGGTCAGGCCATGAGCTTCAGGGCGGCTTCTAGGCGCGAGAGGGTCTTTTCCCTGCCGAGGGCGGAGAGCATCTCGAACATGCCGGGGCTTGCGGTGCGGCCGGTCACGGCGGCCCGGACGGGCCCGGCGATCTTGCCGAAGCCTAGGTTGTGGGCCTCCATGACGGCGGAGAATGCTGCTTCGAGGCGGGAATGATCGGAAAAATCCGTCTCCTTGAGGCGGGCCAGAAGCTCCGTCACCGGCGCGGCGAGGGCGGGGACGAGGCATTTTCTGGCCTTGTCGTCGAACTCCGCGGGATCCTTGTAGTAGAAGAGGGCCTTTTCCGCCATTTCGACTATGGTCTTGGAGCGTATCTTGAGGGTCTCTATGACCGCAAGGGTGTGTTTTTCATCGGAAATTTCGATCCCCAGGCGCTTCATATGAAGGGCGAAGGGGGCCACCAGCTCCGCCGTGGGCGTGGCCCGGATGTGCTCGCCGTTTAAGTCTAGAAGCTTTCCGGGATCGAAGACCCCCGCGGCCCGGCCGATGTTTTCCAGGCTGAACTTTTCCACGAGGTCAGTTAGCGTGAAGAACTCCTGGTCCCCGGAGGACCAGCCCAGGCGGGCCAGGTAGTTCAAAACCGCGGCCGGAAGATAGCCCATCTCGCGGTACTCGGTGACGGATGCCGCGCCGTGGCGCTTGGAGAGGCGCTTCTTGTCGGCCCCCAGGACCATGGGAACGTGGGCGTAGAAGGGCGGCCGCTCGCCCAGGGCCTCGTAGATGAGTATCTGGCGGGGGGTGTTGCTGACGTGGTCGTCGCCCCGGATGATGGTGGTTACGCCCATCTCGATGTCGTCGGCCACCACCGCCAGGTGATAGGTGGGGGTGTCGTCCGAGCGCCAGATGACGAGGTCGTCCAGCTCCGCGTTGTCGAAGGCGATGGCGCCCTTCACCGCGTCGGTGAAGGACGTGACGCCCGTCATCGGGGCCTTCAGGCGCACCACGGCCCCGGGCCGCCGCGCAAGGCCGGCCTCGCGGCACGCGCCGTCGTACTTGGGCTTGCCGCCGGTCTTCATGGCCATCTCGCGCTTTTTTTCCAGCTCCTCCGGCGTGCACGCGCACCAGTAGGCGTGGCCGGTGTTGAGGAGCCTCTGGACGAAGCTCCAGTGTATCTCCGCGCGCTGCGACTGGAAGAAAGGTCCCTCGTCCCAGGAAAGCCCCAGCCACCTCAAGCTGTCCAGGATGGTGTCGGTGGACTCCTGCGTTGAGCGCTCCTTGTCGGTGTCCTCGATCCTCAGGATGAACGTGCCGCCGTGCTTTTTGGCGTAGAGCCAGTTGAAGAGAGCGGTGCGCGCCCCGCCCACGTGGAGGGAGCCCGTGGGGCTCGGCGGAAACCGAGTTACGATCTTGTTCATTTCATTCACCTATATTTTCCTCGATGACGACTTTTATCAATGATTTCAACCTAAGATGGAGCCTCCCATCCAAGAATTGAAGGTTTTTAGGAAAAGGGAGGAGGAGGGTGCGGGGGGAGGGGGGAAAGAACCCTTTTTTTCGAAAAAGGGTTTTTCCCCCCTCCCCCCGCAAAATCCCTTCACCTTCCTCAATCGTTGGGCGGCGCTTCCGGGGCCGGGGGTGGCGGGGCCTGGGAGCCGGGCGGCTTGGAGGCGTCGGGCGCCGGGGCTTCGCCGCCCTCGCCCGGGGGCGCGGCCGCTCCTCCGGCCGGCTGATCCACGTCGCCGGTGAAGAGGTCCTCGTCATCCACGGATTCGCCGGGCTTGGGGGCGTACTCGGACGGGGCGGTGCCCTCCTTGAAGACCGAGACCTCGGCGTCGGAGGAGTCGGGAGAAGCCAGGAGGCCGGTGCGCGGGTCGGTCTTGGCGAACTGGACGTCGGGCGGCGGCGTGAACTCCGCCACCGGCTTGTCCTTCAGGGCCCCGGACATGAAGGAAAGCCACAGGGGCGCGGCCGTGTGCCCGCCGCTGGAGCCGGGCGGCAGGGTCTTGCGGTCGTCGTAGCCCACCCACACGCCCGCAACGTACTGGGGGGTGTAGCCCACGAACCAGGTGTCGTGCCGGTTGTTGGTGGTTCCGGTCTTGCCGGCCACGGGCCGCCCCAGGGCCCTGACTGCGGTTCCGGTGCCGTAGCGCACCACGCCCTGCAAAAGATTAGTCATCACGAAGGCCGTGCCGGGGTCGATGGCCTTCTGGGGGACCGGGGTGTAGGACTCCAGCACCCGGCCGTCGCGGTCGGTGATCTTCTTGACGAAGGCGGGCGGGATGAGGCTGCCGTTGTTGGCGAAGACCGAGTAGGCCGTGACCAGTTCCAGCATGGTGACCTCGGAGGAGCCCAGGGCCAGCGACAGGTTGTGGATAAGGGGCGATGTGATGCCGAACTTCCTGGCGTAGTCTATGGCGTAGTCCACGCCGATGGCGTTCAATATCTTGATGGTGACGATGTTCCGGGAAAAGGCCAGGGCGTTTCTGAAGAGCGTGGGGCCGTAGAACTTGTTCCGCTCGTTCCTTGGCCGCCACATCTCGCCGTCCTCGCCGCCGGGGAAGACCACGGGCGTGTCGTATATGACCGAGCTTGGCGTGTAGTGCTTGAGGGGGCTATCGAGGGCCGCGGAGTAGATCATGGGCTTGAAGGAGGAGCCCGGCTGCCGCAGCGCCTGGACCGCGCGGTTGAACTGGCTCTGGCCGAAATCGTAACCGCCGATCATGGCCTTCACCTGGCCGGTGCCGGTCTCGATGCAAAGGAGCGAGCCCTGTACCTCGGGGGCCTGGTAGAGAACCGCAGGCCAGGGCTGGCCGGCCGCCGGCTGCTCCCCAAGCTTCACCTGGATCACGTCCCCCGGCCGTATGGTGCGGGTGGTGCGGTTGATCCGCGCCCAGGGGGAATCGGAGAGGGCGAAGAAGCCCTTCCCGGAGCCCAGGCTCACGGTGACCACGCCCTTCGCGTCCGGGGAGCTGTCCGCCACCGCCTTCACCACAAGGCCCGGGGCCAGGGGCTCCAGCCTCTGCTCGGCGGAAAGGCCGGCCAGGAAAGATACCGCGTCGGCCGCCCCGAGGTGGGAAAGGGGGCCCCGCCAGCCCATGCGCCGGTCGATCTCCTCGAGACCGCCGGTGACGGCGGCCTGTGCGGCCTTCTGCATGGCGGGGTTCACGCATGTGAAGATCAAGAGCCCTTCCTTGTAGAGCTTGTCGGGGCCGTACTTGTCTTCAACGTAGCGCCTCACGTGCTCGGTGTAGAAGGCCATCTCGTCGGCCTGCGGCACGCCCTTGGATTTCAGCTCCGGCTTCTCGGCCAGGGCCTGCTCGCGCTGCGCCTCGCTTATGTAGCCGTCCTTCACCATGCGATAGAGGACGTAGCGCTCGCGGTTCGTGGCTGCCTTGGGATTGCGGTAGGGGCTGTAGGAGTTGGGCGCGGGGGGCAGGCCCGCCAGCATGGCGCACTCGGCAAGGGTCAAGTCCCCCACTGATTTTCCGAAGTAGGTGCGGCTTGCGGCCTCCACGCCGTAGGCGCCGTGGCCCAGGTAAATCTGGTTTAAGTAGAGGGCTAAAATCTTGTTCTTGTCGAGCTTGCGCTCCAGC
>JAKAGN010000127.1:3977-7677 GCA_021815525.1 Deltaproteobacteria bacterium | reverse complement strand
GCCCGTTGGAAAGACCGCGCCCGTGGAGATAGGCGACAACGCCTGGATCGGCGACCGCGCCATAGTGTGCAAGGGCGTGCGGGTCGGGGAGAACTCCATCGTGGGCGCGGGAAGCGTCGTGGTGCGGGATGTGCCTCCCAACACCATCGCGGCCGGAAACCCCGCGGTGGTGGTCAGGGAGCTTGACCCCAACGAAAGCGTGAAGGGCAGGGAGGCCATCTACGCCAACTTCGACGAGACCAAGTGGATGCTGGAGCTGGCGGACAAGGACGCCCACAGGCACAACACCATCGCGGGCTGGCTGCGCTACATGCTGTTCCCCCGCTTTGGCGACTGACCAGGGGCGGCGTGGACGCGATCCGCTGTGTCAGGCGTCGGGCCCCGGATCGGTCACGTACGGGAAAGTACGCTCCCTCCCGGGTCCCTCGCCTTCCTTGCGGCTCATCGCCCACGCCGCCCCTGGTCCGTGCAGGTAGCGAGCATTGCCATGAGCACGAGATTGCTACGAGCACAAGATAGCATAGCCGTTCTTGACCGCGCCCCTGGTCCGTACGGGTGGCGAGTATCGCCACGAGCACAAGATGGCCGTTCTTGACCGCCGCCCCTGGTCCGCGCGGGTGGCAAAAAGGGAGAAAAGGTGAAAAGCCATCGCCGCAGCGTATGGCCGGATGAGAAGGAGAGAACATGCCAACCATAGATGTTGCCGGCGAAAAGATCCACGCCGCTTTTTTCGACGCGAAATCGGACAGGAACCTGGTCCTCGTCCACGGATCTGGAGGCGACGCCACCTGCTGGCCCCTGGCGGAGCTTGAGACCCTGGGCGTCAACGTCTGGTCGGTGGATCTGCCGGGCCACGGCCAATCGGGTGGAAAGGCCCGGGAGGACGTGGGCGAGTACGCCGCCGTGGTGGAGGGCCTGGTGAAGGCCCTGGGGCTCTCCCGGGTCTATCTTGGCGGCCACTCCCTGGGAAGCGCCGTGGCCTTGACGCTGGGGCTCGCGGCCCCGGCCTGGCTCTCGGGCCTGGTGCTGGTGGGAGCCGGAGCGCGCCTTAGGGTCAACCCCGCCATTTTCGAGGCCCTGGCCAACGATTTCTCCGGGGCGCTCACCCTCATGGACTCCGTCATCTTCGGCCCGGCCGCGCCCCAAAACGTGCGGGAGGCCATGCGGCTCCGCATGGCCAAAACCGACGTTTCGGTCATGGTTTCGGATTTCACCGCCTGCGACCGCTTCGACGTCATGAAGGACATCCGCCGTATAACACTTCCCGCGCTGGTGGTCTCGGGAAGCGCCGACGTCCTTACGTCCTTGAAGTACGGGCGCTTTCTGGCGGACAACATCCCCGACGCGGAGCTGGTGGTCCTGGAGGGGGCCGGGCACATGATGGCCCTGGAGCAGCCCGGAGCCTTCGCCGGGGCGCTCGCCCGCTTCCTGGGCTGACGGGCAGGTATGCGGCCGGCAACCGGAAGACTCCGCAGGAAAAGGGCCGACACCTACGCCTTGGTGCTGGACGCGGCCGGTGTTCCCTACGTTCTGGAGCGTATCCCGGGCGGCTGGCTCATCCTGGTGGAGGAGGAGGACTTCGAGAAGGCCGCCTCCGAGATCGCGGCCTACAGGTCCGAAAATCCGCCCCTTGCGCGCTTTCCCGCGCCCGATGCGCCCTCGGGCTACTCCGGCGCGCTGGCGGCCCTCCTTCTTTTTTGCTTTTACCTGCGCCTGGGGCCCTTCGACCAAAACCCGGCGATCCTCGCCGCCTACGGCTCGGACGCCGAGCGCATCCTTGACGGCCAGATATTCCGGGCGGTCACGTCCCTTTTCCTCCACGGCGATTTCCTGCACCTTCTGGGGAACATGGCCGGCTGCCTTGTCTTTGGAAGCGCCGTGGCGAGAACCGCGGGCTACGGCGCGGGCTGGCTCCTGATTCTCGCCACCGGGTTTCTCGGGAACCTCTTGACCGCCCTGGCCTACGGCGGCGGCCACCTTTCCGGGGGGGCCTCCACCGCGGTTTTCGGGGCCATAGGGCTTCTCGGCGGCTTCCGCCTTGGGCCGCCCGGCTCTCCGCTGGCCCCCCGGAACCCCGCCGCATGGATGGTCCTGGGCAGCGGAGTCCTGTTCCTGGCGCTTCTCGGCAACAGCCCCGAGGCGGACTTTTCGGCCCACTTTTTCGGATACGCTTCCGGGGTGCTGGTGGGGCTTGCCTACGGGCGGATATTTTCCTATCCTTTGCCTCGGCGCTGGCAGGCGGCCTGCCTTTACACCGCGGCCGTGGCCGTTTTCGCCTCCTTTGTTCCGAAGGGATGACCATCGCGTGACAACCCTCACCTTTTCGTCGTTCGGCGCGGGCCTCAAGCTCTTCCTCCTCATGGGGGGCCTGGGGGCCTTTTTCGCGGGCATGGCCTACCTCATCTGCCGCTACCCGCGCTTCCGCCGGGCCCAGTTCCGGGAATGGGGCCCCCGTCCCAGGCTGGCGGCGGCCCTGGGCATCCTCATCTTCGCAAGCTTTCTCATGGGCGGATGGACCACAAGCTTCTCCCGCTTTTACGGCCTTGCGACCGACGGCCGGAACGTGACCCTGCGCTTTTATTTTCCGGAGCGCGCCGAAAGCTATCCCGTAAGCAAAATTTCGAAGGCGCTCCGGCAATCGGCGAGCCCCAAGGCCCGCACCTTCGAGCTCGCCCTCATACTTGCGGATGGCCGCATACGGCACAGCGCCGCCCTGCCGAAGGAGCCCTTCGACAAGGCCTTGGCCCCGTTGAACGGGCGGATCGCTCCCGGCCTTGCGATCGCGGCCCCGTCGTTTTGAGCCGGCCTCAAATCCAGAGTGATTCGGAGGCAATAAGCCCGATGCCGGATAAAAGCGATGGCTGCGATATGGAAGCCGCGGAGGCAAGGACCGGAAAGCGGATCCCGGCCGATTATGAGGCTTCCGACCTTTCCCCGGCCCGCTTCGGGGCGCGGAGTGCGCTCGTTCACTGGTTTGCGGAGATTTCCTCCACCATGGACGCGGCCCGGGAGCTGGCGCGGCAAGGCTGCCCCCACATGAGCCTCGTCGTTGCGGAGCGCCAGCGCGAAGGCCGGGGGCGGCTTGCCCGCTCGTGGGACTCCCGCGAGGGCGGCCTTTACTTCACCCTGGTGACCAGGCCGCTTCTTCCACCGGAGCTTGCGCACCTGGTGCTTTTTACCGCCTCCGTATCTCTCTGCTGCGCCATCCGCGGGCTTTACGGCGTGGAGGCCGGACTCAAGTGGCCCAACGACGTGCTTTCGGGCGGGAAAAAGCTTTCCGGGATGCTCTCCGAGCTTTCCGCGGAGGGCGGGCGGATTTCCTATCTCAACATGGGAATCGGCGTGAACGTGAACAACGATCCAGGCTCCACCGTCGCCGGGGCCGTGTCCCTGAAAAACCTCCTGGGGCGGGCCGTGGACCGCGGGGAGCTTCTTTCGGCCTTTCTGGACGAAATGGACGCCGGCCTTGGGCGCATGGGCGACGGGAAGGTCATGGCCCGCTGGCGGGCCCTCGCCGAAACCCCGGGACGCTCCGTCACCGTGGCCACCGTCCGGGAGACCTTAAGCGGCGAGGCCATCGACGTGGACGAGGACGGGGCGCTCCTCCTGCTTCTCGCGGACGGCTCGGTGACCCGCGTCCTTCACGGCGACTGCTTCCATGAGGCCCCGGGCGGCAAGCCATGAAAAAGCTTTCCGGCTT
>JAKAGN010000127.1:0-3967 GCA_021815525.1 Deltaproteobacteria bacterium | reverse complement strand
GGAAACTCCCTGCGCCTTTATCTCGGCGTGCTGGCGCTTTTTTCCGCCTTAGCCTTCGCCGTCTACTTTCCCGCGCTTTCGGGACCCTTTGTTTTCGACGACATCCCCTTCATCCGGGACAACCCCGCCATACGCCTGGACAGGCTTTCGGCGGAGGGCGTCCTGGCGGCGGCCAAGTCAAGGCGGCCCCTTACCACCCTAAGCTTCGCCTTGAATTATTACGCGGCCGGATACGACACCCGGGGCTTCCACGCGGTGAACGTTGCGTTTCACGCGCTTGCGGCCTTTCTTTTTTTCCTTCTCGCGGAAAAAACCCTGGCGCTTCTTGCCAGGCCCTGGGAAAGCCCACCCGAAACGAGGGCGGGGCCGCTTCCGCAGGGCAGCCCGGGGCGCCCGCGCGCGGCCGCCTTTTTCGCGGCCCTCCTGTTCCTGTGCCACCCGCTCGCCACCGAGTCGGTGAGCTACATATCCCAGCGGGCCAACGTGCTTTGCGCGCTTTTTTTCATTCTCTCCCTCCTTTTTTTCGCCAAGGGCCGGACAAGCCAGCGCCGTTCCGCCCGGCGGCTTTTTTTCGCGGCCTGCGCGGCAAGCGGTTTTGCGGCCCTTCTTTCCAAGGAGAACGCAGCCACCCTTCCCGCCTTTATCTTTCTCTACGAGTGGCTTTTCTTCAGAAAGGGGAGCTTCCGCTGGCTTACGGGCCGCGCCTTTCCCATCGCCTGGGGCCTCCTTCTCATGGCGGCCGCGGCGGCCATGGCCGTGGGACGGGGCGGGGTGAACCCGTTTTTTCCTGCCTTGGCGATCCTCCTCGTTCCCGTCATGATCTACGTCCGGGTCCGCCCGGTAAAAGGGCGGGCGGGCCTTTCGGCATCCCTCGCCCTCACCGCCATGTCCGCACTTTTCGTCCTGGCGGTGTGGAACGAGACCCGGCCCTGGGCCGCCATTTTGCACGAGTACAAGAATTTCCCCCCACTCACGCCTTTTCTTCGCGTCACAACGGAGCTGCGGGTGGTGGTGGATTATCTCGGTCTCTACTTCTGGCCCGCGCCCGGCAGGCTAAGCATAAGCCATTATTATTCCCTGGCGCAGTCCAAATGGATTTTTCCGGGAACGATCAATTCAACCATCCTGATTGTATGCCTTCTTTTGGCCGCCTCAATGTCCATGCGCAGGAGACCGATTTTCGCCTTCGCTGTTTTCATGTATTTCGGAAATCTTGTTATTGAATCTTCCATTTACCCATTGCACTTGGCATTCGAGCATCGCACCTATCTGCCGTGTCTTTTTCTGCCCATCCTTTTCACCTCCGCACTTTTTCGAAGGGTTCCCAGGGCGGCGCCTTTCATTTGTTTTTTCCTTGTCATCCTTTGTTGTCTGTTCACTTTTGAACGGAATCGGGTCTGGGCGGATGACCTCGCCCTCTGGCAGGACGCCGTGAAAAAGGCCCCGCGCCAGGCGCTTGCCCGCAACAACCTGGGCATCGCCTTCTTCGGCAGGGGGCGGGTGGACGATGCGCGCCGGGAATTCATCATCGCAGTGAAGGACGATCCCTTCGCCCTGGACCCTATATACAACCTCGGCCTTCTTTTCCGCAGTCAAGGAAGGCTGAAGGATGCCGAGACCATGTTCCGCAAGGTGCTGGATATACGTGACGACTACGTGTTCGCCCACAACGATTTGGGCCTCACCCTCATGGACGAGGGGCGCGACCGCGAGGCGGAGTTCCAGTTCAAGAAGGCCCTGGCCTGGAACCCCTGGTTCGCCGCGGCCATGAACAACTGGGGCACGCTGCTTTTGGGCCGGGGGGACATGGCCGGGGCCGAGAGGAAGTTCCGCGACGCCCTGGCCGCGGCCCCCGGTTTCACCGATGCCCGCATCAACCTGGGCGTGGTGCTTGTGAGGCGGGGAAAGGCCGCCGAGGCGGTCACGGTGCTTCGGGACGCAGCCTCGCGCTCCCCCCGAAACGCCGAGATATACTTTCAGCTGGGAAACGCGCTTCTTAACTCCGGGGATTCGGCCGAGGCCGTGAAGGCTCTGCGAAGGGCCATCTCGCTGGATCCCCAGAACCCCGACGCCAGGAACAGCCTCGCCGTGGCCTTTACCACCCAGAACCGTCTGATCGAGGCGATTGTGGAGTACCGCGAGGCTCTCGCGCTCATGAAGCGGGAAAGGGCAGGGGGGGGGCGCCGCGATTCCCTTGACGGTGAGGAGGCCTCGGTGCGCAAGAACCTGGCCCTGGCCCTTTCCCGCATGAAGCAGTGGGCCGCGGCCCGGAAGGAGCTGGAAGCGGCGCGCAGCCTGGTTCCCCGTGACCCTGACGTGCTTTTGGGCCTGGGGGCCGTGCTGGCCCACGAGGGCCGCTACGCCGAGGCGCGGGACGTATTCGCCGAGGCCGCGCGGCTCTTCCCCGAGAACCCCGAGACCCACTTGAACCTTGGCCGGGTGCTCTTGAAGCTCGAAAAGCCCCACGAGGCCCTGGCGGAGCTTTCACAGGCCGCCGTGCTGTCGCCGAGGGACACTGCGATTTACCGGGACATCGCCCGGGCCCGGGACATGATGGCGCAAAAATGATGGCCTCGTAAAAAGGCCATCATCCGGTCGGAGCGCTTGCACTCCGACCGGGGGTAGGGGTGGAACCATCCGAATTCACTTCGGATGGCGGGGGAGGGGAAACCCTCCCCCGTCTCGCAAAAAGTCGATTTCAGACTTTTTACGAGATCATCAAAAATGATCCGCGCGCCGGAACGAGCCAGGACGGGGGCGCCCCCTGTTTCCGGCGGCGTGGCAAAGACCCACCCGTTTCGAGACGAAAAGGACTCATGGATACCATCTTAAATCCCGACACCTTGCTGGCCTTCGTGACGCTTACGGCGCTCGAGATCGTGCTGGGCATAGACAACATCATCTTCATCGCCATCCTAGCGGGCCGCCTTCCGCACGAAAAACGCGCCAAGGCCCGCACCGTGGGCTTGGCGCTTGCCATGTTCACCCGGATCGGGCTCCTTTTCTCCCTCACCCTCATCATGCGCCTCACGAGCCCGCTTTTTTCGGTTCTGGGCATGGGTATCTCCGGCCGGGACATAATCCTCCTTGCGGGCGGGCTTTTTCTCATCGCCAAAAGCACGGTTGAAATACACAAGAACGTGGAGGGCGAGCCAAGCCATGTGGCGGGCGTTTCGCCCACCCTGAAGGCATCCTTTGTGGGGGTAATCGTCCAGATCATGATCCTGGACATCGTTTTTTCACTGGATTCCGTCATTACCGCTGTGGGCCTTTCCAACAGGCTCTTCGTGATGGCGGGGGCCATAATTTCGGCGGTGATCGTGATGATGTTCCTGGCCGGTCCCCTGGCGCACTTCGTGGAAAGCCACCCAACGGTCAAGATACTGGCGCTGGCCTTCCTGCTCCTCATCGGCACGGCTCTCGTGGCCGAGGGGCTTAAGTTCCACATCTCCAAGGGCTACCTCTATTTTGCAATGGCCTTTTCCACCTTCGTGGAGATGCTGAACATAAGGATGAGGAAGAAGGCGATGGCGAAAGGATGACGAGGGCCCCAGCCGCCCGGAAAAGCGTATGGGCTCTTTTGGGGGGCTTGCCGCATAACCCAAACTTTGTCGCATTGAAACGGGTATTTTCGCAAATCACCGGTGAAAAAAACCGCAATTCAGGCAACCCTTTTGGGGGAATGCATATCAAAGCACACAGATGACACAGTAAATCCCCATAGTTGAAAGGAAGGATTTTTCGCTGGTGTTTTTGCAGTTCCCGGCACGGCGGTTGCATTATCCATTTTCAAACGAAATCGGCAGGTCCCGCCGGACACCGCACATTCCATCCCAACCTCGGGGGGGGCGCCATGTTCACCAATACAAGAAAGCAGAGGGGCTTTACGCTGGTGGAGTTGATGATCGTCATCGCCATCATCGCCATCCTGGCGGCCGTCGCCATCCCCAGCTTCATCAGCTTCCGC
>JAKAGN010000126.1 GCA_021815525.1 Deltaproteobacteria bacterium | reverse complement strand
CTTGGCGATCCGTTCGCGGGCCATGGCCAGAAGGTCCTCCCGCTTGCCGAAGGTGAGGGCCCCCACCGGGCAGGACTCCACGCAGCCGGGCACGAGCCCCTTCCTGACCCGGGTGTCGTAGCACATGGTGCACTTCCTGACCCGGGGGGTGAGGGCCTTGTCGTACTCGTAGGTGGGTATCTCGAAGGGGCAGGCCACCATGCAGTAGCGGCAGCCCACGCACACCGACTCGTCGTACACCACCGGGCCTTCCGGGGTCTTCTTGAAGGCCTTCACGAAGCAGGCCGAGGCGCAGGCGGGCTCCAGGCAGTGGTTGCACTGGTTCTTGCGGAAGACCGGATGCTCCGGCATGGCCCCGTCGTAGCGGTTCACCACCGTGAAGGCCGCGGGGGTGGTGCGGCGCTTCTCCGAGAGCACCGTAAGGTCCTTGAAGGGACGGGCGGGCGCGGGAAGCTCGTTCACCTTGTTGCAGGCGGCCTCGCAGGTGCGGCAGCCCACGCAGAGGACCGAGTCGTGGAGGACCCCCAGGGAGCCCTCGTAGCCAGGAAAATACCGGTTGGAAGCGGCCCGGGCCTTGCCCGGCAGGGCCTGGGACGCGGCGGCCGCGCCGCCGGCCGCGGCCATCCACGCCAGAAACTTCCTTCGTGAAATCGACATATTACGTGTACCTCGCAAAGAGGATCGCTCCCGGAACGCCGGGAGAATTGAGTTTCGTTTCCCGCCTTCCGGTCAATTTCGACTCCTATTGGTTAAACCGCCTGTCGGCGCCAGCCCCAAGGCTTCGTATAAAAGGCGTCAGGCAAGGCGCGCGGGCCGGGAAGGGAGGGAAGCGTACAGGCGGTACGTAACCGACCTTCCCGGCCCGCGCAACGCAGCATCACGCGTTTTTACGAAGCCGTCACTTCTTGGCTTCCTTGTGGCAGTCAGTACAGCCCACCGCGTCCTTCACCCCCATGTCCCTGTGGCAGCCGAGACACTGGTTGTGGTAGGCGGCCACCAGCCCCGGCTTGCCGTCCTTCTCCTCGCCGGGAATCCGCGCGTGGCAGCTGGAGCACTTGGGCGGCGTCTTTGAGGGCGGGCTCTGATGGTGGCAGCCCTGGCACAGGGTCCCCGGGTCGGTGTGGAAGGCCGCCGAGAGCCGGTCGGCCTTCATGCCTTTTTCCAAGGCCCGGACCATTCTCCGGTGCGGCATCTGGGAGGGCTGGAACCTGGAGTCCTTGCCGGAAAGGGTACCTATGGTGACCTTTTCGGGGACGTCTTGGTCGGCGTAGGTGCCTGTGAAGCGCTTCCTGGCCTCGTCCATCATCCGGGCCGCGGCGGCCTTGTCGGGCATGGCGGCAAGATTTGCCGGAAGCTCAGCGTGGCAGGCCACACAACCGCTGTCCTTGCCGGGGCTCCTGGGAAGCCGCGCGTGGCAGCCCACGCAGGCCGCGGCCTTTTGCTTGGTGTTATGGCAGCCGATGCAGGACTTTCCGGACGCCGGATCGTGCATGGCCCGCTCCAGGTTCACGGACTTTCCGTCCGGCGAGCCCGAGAGGGTGTGGCACTTGGCGCAGGGCGAGAGGTCCTCGTGGTGGCACCTGCGGCAGGAGTCCGTGTCCAGCTCGTGCTCCCTGTGCATGAAGGCCACCGGCGCCATGCGGGCCGGGATGGTGTCGCCGGGCTTTACGGGCGCGGTCATCAGGACCGAGTCGGGCTGGTGGCGGGCGATGCGCGGCGCGTTGGGCACCACCGCGACGGCCCGGCGCTCCCTGGCGCCGTGGCAGCCCGCGCAGTTCACGGGGCCGGCCTTCACGCCCTTCTTCGCGGTTTCCCGGTGGCAGCGTATGCAGGCCGTGTGGGCGGCCTCGGGGTAGCTTACGGCGTTGTCCACGGTCTTTACGCCGTGGCAGCTGCGGCAGGACTCCTCCTTGCCCTTCACGTAAAAAAGCTTTTTGGCCTTCGCGTCGTAGGAGTGGTGGCACAGCTCGCACTTGTCCTTCAAGGCCCGCGTGTGCCTGAAGTGAAGGGAGCGGTCGAGGCTCATGGGAAGGCGCGAAAGGGTCGCGGCCGGAGCCTTGGCGTGGCAGTCTCCGCAGGCCACCGGCCCGGATTTCTCCCCGGCCCTCGCGGTCTCCTTGTGGCAGGCCACGCATTTATCGTGGTAGATACCCATGACCCGCTTCTTCCCCTTGTCGTCCATGCGGAAGAAGCGCGTGGAGTAGCCCTTTCCGCCCGGAAGCGGAAGGTGGCAGGCGGAGCAGTCCTTTCCCTTCTTGGAAAGCGCCGCCGTGTGGAGGTCGTGGAGGAAGAGCGGCGCGGGCTTTTCCAGAGACCCGTACGAGGCAAGAACATCGAGGCGTATGACGTCGGGCCGGGACTTGTCCCGGGCCGCCGCGCCCGGCCCGGCCAGGCCATAGACAGCGTAAAGGGCCGCGAACACCGCCACAATCACCGAAAGGAGGATCCTTTTCCGTCCGCTTGCCATATCCCTTCCTCTTCCTTCAAACCGTTCCGCCGCGGATCATTGCACGGGGGCAGGGTGTTTTTCCCTCTCGATATCCAAAAGATCCTGCATCGTGGTGCCGTCGTAAACGCAGAAAAGCGACTCCCAGACCTTCTCCCACATGGGCGAAAGCGCGCACTCGCCGCCGAAGGGGCAGTTGTCGCGCGACACGCAGGCTATGCAGTCGGGCGGCTGGTCGCCGCGCTTGTCCATGAAACGGATGACGTCCCCCACGGCCACGTCCTTGGGCTTCCTGGAAAGCTCGTAGCCGCCCTGGTAGCCCCGCTTGGAATCCACGAAGCCGCTTTTCTTCAACTGATTCAAGATGACCTCCAGAAAACGCAGCGGTATGGCCTGGGCCCGGGCGATGTCCGAGACCTTGATGGGGCCTTGGCCGAAGTGCTTTGCGAGCTCGAAGATGGCCCGCAGGGCGTACTGCTTCTTCTGGGTGATGAGCATCCATTTTCTCGACTAAAATGATCGGGATTCTTCCTGACCTTTCCCGTCAATTTTTTTCCCGACCCCATAGGTCAGGAAAAGAGCCTTGTCAACTCTTAATTCCGGCGATGGCCGGCTTCTTTCCAGACAAAAAAAGTCAGGTTTATTCTTGATCTATTAAATCAGGTTTCTTCCTGACTCAATAGGTCAGGAAAATGGTCCCTGTCAACCAAATTTTTCGCGGAAAGCGCCTTTGCGGAAAAGCGCCGCAAATGGCCCGGGCAGGGAGGAAAAAGGCGGAATCCTTGACACCGGAGGGCTTTTGGGGCTATGGGTTCGGGTGGAATCATCTGGCTCAAAGACTTAGGATGGACCCTCCCCGCAAAGGAGATCTTTCAGAATGAACCTGGCGCTTCCGGTCTACATAAGCCTCGGCGTTTTCGCACTCGGCCTTCTCGTGAAGGCGGCCACCTGGCTCGGCCGGGGGATCGGCCCCGAGGCCTCCCGTTTCTCCTTCGGAAGCCGCCTTTCGGCCGCCGCCGCGGGCGTCCTTTCCACCGTCTTTTCGCCGAAGCTCTTCACCCTCGCCGCGGTCTTTTTCCGGGACATCCTCTTCCAGTGGCCGATCCTTAGGGAGAGCTTCGTGCGATGGGCCATGCACATGGCCATTTTCCTGGGTTTCATGTTTCTCCTCTTCTTCCACGCCCTGGGGAAGTACATCACCTCGCCCCTTTTCGGCGAAAACTACGCCTACCTCATGCCATTCCTCCTCCTTAGGGACCTGGCGGGCGTCCTGGTTCTCCTGGGGCTTGCGGTGGCGGTGATCCGCCGCTTCGTCATGAGCGGAAAACGGCTCAAGACCTCGGCCATGGACGTTTACGCCATCTTGATCGTGGGGCTTATAATCGTTTCGGGCTTCGTCCTGTGCTCGGTCAAGATGACCTCCCTGGACGTCTTCGCCCGCATGGCCCAGGACTACGGCAGCCTCGACCCCGAGGGCACGCCGGACGACTTCCGGGCGCTCGAAACCTACTGGGCCGCCAACTACGGGCTCGTCTCCCCCACCCTTTCGGCCCCCTACGACGAAAACCTCCTGGCCACGGGCGAGGGCTTGAACGAGAGCTGCGTGTCATGCCACGCCAAGAACAGCAAGGCCCCCGCAAGCTTCGCCCTGGCGCGCTTCCTGGCGCCCGCGGCGCGCTCGGTGAACGGCGCCCGCGATGTCGATTTTCTCTACTGGCTCCACGTTCTGGCCTGCCTCGTGGGGCTTGCGGTGCTTCCCTTCACCAAGATGTTCCACGTGATCGCAACCCCCGTCGCTCTTTTCCTCAAGAAAACCGTGGGGCCTTTCTCGCGGCCCGAAAACCTCGTGACCCGCCGCGTGGCGGAGCTTTCCGCCTGCACCCACTGCGGAACCTGCAGCCTCCACTGCTCCGCCATGATGGCCTACCACGTCTCCGGGAACCGCTACGTGCTTCCCTCGGAGAAGATCGGGGCCTTAAAAAAGATCGCCCGCGGCAGGAAGCTCTCGGACGCCGAGCTGGCGGCCGTGTCCAACGGCATAATGCTCTGCACCAACTGCGACCGCTGCACCGCCGTGTGCCCCTCCGGCCTGGAGCTAAAAGAGCTTTGGCTCTTCGCGCGGGAGCAAATCCTCCTTCAAGGCCGGCCCGAGCCCCTGGTGCGCTCGCCCTTCGCGCTCCTTAGGGGGCTTTCGCGGGCGCGGCTTCCCAAGGAGACCTACCCCGAGCCCGCAGCGGCCGCGGACCGGGGCCTTTCGGCCGCCTTCGCGCCTCTCTTGGACGCCGACCGCGAGACAGAGGTGGGCGAAAAGCCGCTGCGGGACCTGGACCCCAGCTTCGCGGCCTGCTTCGGATGCACCAACTGCACAAGCGTCTGCCCTGTGGTGGCCTCCTTCGAGGAGCCCGTGAGGTCTCTCGGGCTCGTGCCTCACCAGATCATGGCGGCCGTGGGCATGGGCCTTTCCGCCCGCGCCGCCGGATGCTCCATGGTGCGGGACTGCCTCACCTGCTACCAGTGCCAGGAGCACTGCCCCCAGAACGTGGCCGTGACGGATCTGATTTACGGCTTGAAGGAGCTTGCGGCCAAAAACCTTGAAACGGATTCACCTTCCATCGCTTAAGGGAAGGAGCTGTCATGCGCTACGCCTTGTTTTTGGGCTGCAACATCCCGGCCCGGGTTCCAACCTACGAGTCATCTGTCCGGGCGGTTCTTTCCGAGCTGGGGGTGAAAGTCCCGAATGTCCGCGAGTTCCAGCCGGGCCCGCCGGAGGCCGCGGTCTCCTTCGATGTCTCCAAGGTGGATCTCAAGGACATCCGCGAGTTCGCCTGCTGCGGCTATCCCATGCGCACGACAGACCGCCGCTCCTGGCTCGTGGCGGCCGCCCGGAACATGGCGCTCGCGGAAAAGGCGAACCTCGACATGCTGGTCCTGTGCCAGTGCTGCTTAGGCTCCCTGAAGCACGCGGCCCACGCCCTCGCCGGTGACCCCAAGCTTCTGGCGGCCGTGAACCGAAGGCTCGCCCCACACGGTCTTTTTTACTCGGGCAAAACCAAAATCACGCACCTTTTCTCGCTCCTCCACGACGAGATCGGCGTCGAGGCCATCAAGGAGCGCGTGAGGATTCCCCTAAAGGGCCTCGTAACGGCCTCCCACACCGGCTGCCACGCCCTGCGGCCCAGCCGGATAATGGAGTTCGACGATCCCCTTGCGCCGCGGATTCTCGATGACCTGATCGCGGCCACGGGCGCGGAGAGCGCGCCCTACCCCGAAAAGCTTACGTGCTGCGGCGCGCCCCAGACCGGCGGAAACGACGCCTTGGCCGAAAAGATCATGATGCGGAAAATCGCCGGCGCGCGGAAGGCGGGAGCCGTCCGGCTCGTCACGGGCTGCCCCTGGTGCCAGCTCCAGTTCGAGGGCGTGCAGGAGCGCGCGGCGGGCGGGGTCGAGGTTCTTACGCCGGTCCTGTACCCGAGGCTCCTGGGATTTGCCATGGGCCTTTTCAAGGAGGGCCAGGACCTTTTCTCCGATAAATCCTGCCCATACGTTCCCATGCCGGAAGAACCGGCCGCGGCCCCGGCCCCGGCGGAAAAAGCACCCGAAAAAGATGACTCGCAACCAGCGGGAGAGCAAAATGTCTGAAACGATAGGAAGCGTGATGGTGGTGGGCGGCGGAATCGCCGGAATGCAGGCGGCTCTGGATCTCGCCAACTCCGGCTACTTCGTGTACCTGGTGGAGCGCTCCTCGGGCATCGGCGGCATGATGAGCCAGCTCGACAAGACGTTTCCCACCAACGACTGCGCCATGTGAATCATCTCCCCAAAACTGGTCGAGGTCGGCCGGCATATAAATATCGAGCTTCTGACCCTTTCCGAGGTCGCCGGAATCAGCGGTGAAGCGGGAAGCTTTACGGTCAATCTGATCCAGTACCCCCGCTACGTGGACATGGACAAGTGCATCGCCTGCGGGGCCTGCGCGGAGAAGTGCCCGTCCAAGGTTGAAAACGAGTACGAGGGGGGCTTGACCCAACGGAAGGCCGTGTAC
Organism: Deltaproteobacteria bacterium; assembly: GCA_021815525.1. Lineage (GTDB taxonomy): Bacteria > Desulfobacterota > Desulfobacteria > Desulfobacterales > Desulfatibacillaceae > JACRLG01. Next base: position 1,216 of record JAKAGN010000126.1, on the reverse strand, counting down.
GTCAAGTACGCCCAGGCCGTGCCTTTGAAGTACGCCATCGACGACCGCTACTGCCTGAAGCTCACCAAGGGAAAGTGCGGGCTTTGCGAGAAGCGCTGCCCCGCCAAGGCCATCAACTACAAAGACGAAAAGAAGACGCGGGAGATTTCGGTGGGCGCGGTCATAATGGCCCCCGGCTCCGAGACCTACGATCCGCGGAGCCACAACACCTACGACTACCGCAGGCAGAAGAACGTGGTGACATCGCTGGAGTTCGAGCGCATCCTCTCGGCCTCCGGACCGTATGGCGGCCACCTCGTGCGGCCCTCGGACCACAAGGAGCCCCGGAAGATCGCGTGGCTCCAGTGCGTAGGCTCGCGCGACGAGCATATCGGCCGCGGCTACTGCTCCGCGGTCTGCTGCACCTACGCCGTGAAGGAGGCCATGCTGGCCAAGGAGCACGGCGGCTCATCCCTCGACACGGCCATCTTCTACATGGACATGCGCACCCACGGCAAGGACTTCGAGCGCTTCCAGAACCGCGCCCGCGACGAGGCGGGGGTGCGCTTCGTGAAGGCCAGGGTGACTAGCGTGGACCCCGACCCCGAAACCGGCCTCCACACCGTGCGCTATGTGGACGAGGAAGGGCGGCTTGCGGAGGAGGGCTTCGACATAATCGTGCTCTCCGTGGGCCTTGGCGCCACGGCCCAGGGCCGGGAGCTGGCGGAGCGCCTTGGCGTCTCGCTGGACCGCTTCGGCTTCGTGCCGTCCGGAAGCTTCGCGCCGGTTGCGACGGAGCGGCCGGGGATATTCATCTGCGGCGCGGCGGGAGGGCCCAAGGACATTCCGCAATCGGTCATAGACGCCTCCGCCGCCGCGGCCTCGGCCGGAAGCCTGCTTTCGGCCGCCCGCGAGAGCCTCGTCCGCAAGAAGACGGTTCCGGACGAGCGCGACATCCGCGGCGAAACCACCCGTATCGGCGTGTTCCTGTGCCGCTGCGGCACCAACATCGCTGGCGTGGTGGACATCCCCAAGCTGGTGGAGCGGGCCAAGGCGCTGCCCGGCGTGGCCTTCGCGGCGGAAAACCTATTCTCCTGCTCCCAGGACACCCAGGACAAGATGGCACAGATCGTCCGGGAGAAGAACTTGAACCGCGTGGTGGTGGCCGCCTGCACCCCCAAGACCCACGAGCCGCTGTTCCAGGAGACCCTCACGAACGCGGGGCTCAACAAGTACC
>JAKAGN010000125.1 GCA_021815525.1 Deltaproteobacteria bacterium | reverse complement strand
GGAGCTGATGGACATGGGGGTCCGCTTCAACCTGACGCGGCCCACGGAGGGGCTCGCGTCCGACGAGGGGCCTTCCCTGGACCTGGGCCGCGAGGGCGGGCACTCCATGAACCGCATCGTGCACGCGGCGGACATGACCGGCCGCGAGGTGGAGCGGGTCCTGGTGGAGCAGGCCCGGGCGCATCCATCTATAACGGTGTTCGAGGACCACGTTGCGGTGGACCTTGTCACCTACTCCACCCGCATCAAGCGCGGCTCGGTGGTGACGGCCCACCAGGAGATATGTTGCGGGGCCTACGTGCTTGAAAGCGCGACCGGCACGGTCCACACCTTCGCGGCCCGCATAACGCTTTTGGCCACCGGCGGCGCCGGCAAGGTGTACCTATATACCTCGAACCCGGACGTGGCCACGGGCGACGGCATAGCGATGGGCTACCGGGCCGGGGCCTCGGTGGCGAACCTGGAGTTCGTCCAGTTCCACCCCACCTGCCTCTACCATCCCCAGGCCAAGAATTTTCTCATCTCCGAGGCCGTGCGCGGCGAGGGGGCCTATCTCCTGGACCACAAGGGGCGGCGCTTCATGGAGCGCTACGACCCCGTGCAAAAGGAGCTGGCCTGCCGGGACGTGGTGGCGCGGGCCATAGACGCCGAGCTCAAGAAGAGCGGCGCGGAGAGCGTGTTCCTGGACATCTCCCACAAGGACCCCGGCTTCGTCAGGGAGCGCTTCCCGAACCTCCAGCAAAAGTGCCTGGAGTTCGGCTTCGACATGACAAAGGGCCCCATTCCCGTGGTGCCGGCGGCCCATTACATGTGCGGCGGGGTCCTGACGGACCTTGACGGCAGGACCGACCTGGAGTGCCTCTACGCCCTGGGGGAGTGCGCCTGCACGGGGCTCCACGGCGCGAACCGGCTGGCCTCCAACTCGCTTCTGGAGGCGCTGGTCTATGCCGACCGCGCCGCGGCGAGCGCCCTCCGCGAGCTTTCGGCCCAGAACGCGGAGCACCACGCGCCCCCGCCCCCGCCCTGGGACGAGGTGGGCACCACCGACTCCGACGAAGGGATCGTTGTGACCCACAACTGGGACGAGATACGGCGCTTCATGTGGAACTACGTGGGGATCGTGCGCTCCGACAAGCGCCTGGCCCGGGCCATGAACCGGGCGGAGAACATCAACGAGGAGATAAGGGCCTACTACTGGAACTTCAAGGTCACCTCGGACCTCTTGGAGCTTCGCAACATCGCGCTCCTGGCGCGGCTCATCATCCAGTGCGCCACCCGCCGCCGCGAAAGCCGCGGGCTCCACTACAACATCGACCACCCCAAAAAGGACGACCGCCTCTGGCTCAAGGACTCCATCCTGAGGCGGCCCTTCATCAACTGAGCGTCCCGCAGGCCCCGGCGTTTGTGTATCCAACGCCGGGCCGGGGCCCTTCAACCTTTCCCCGCGAGGCACCAGCCATGAGCCTTTTGGACAGCCTCAAGCCCAAGTGGAAGCACTCCGACCCCGAGCAGCGCATCGCAGCCGTGAAGGACCTTGACGACGCGGAGATACTGGAGAAGCTGCTTTTTTCCGATCCAGTTTTCCGGGTGCGCCTAGCCGTGCTGGAGAAGATCCGGGACACGGCAATCCTCACGCGCGTGGCCCGGGAGGACGACAACTCCAAGGTGCGCCTGGCGGCCGTGGCCCGCATCCGCGACCCGCGCGTGCTTGCCGAGCTTGCCGCCTCGCACCCGGACGTCCAGGTGCGCATCGGGGCCGTGGACCTTTTTCCCGACGAGGCCGCCCTTGTCCGCGTGGCCGTGGAAAACGATTCCGAGCACGTGCGCATGGCCGCGGTGAAGCGGATATCGGACGCCAGGGCCCTTCTGGACGTGGCGGCCAAGAGCGTCGCCATGAGCACGCGCCTTGCGGCCGTGAAACGCATCGAGGACCCCGCGGTTCTATCCGTGGTGATCGAGCGCAGCAAGAACGTGCCGCTCCGCATGGCCGCGGTGGAGAAGCTGGCGGATATCCCCGCCAAGGCCGACCCCAGCCGGCCCAAGGTGCTTGCCGCGCCCTTCGCCGAATTCACCGATCTATCCGATCCGAAGCTCCTGAACCAGGCCTTCGCGGCGCTCGCCCGCGTGGGGGATCCTGCGGCCCTCTACGCGGTCATCAAGTCCAAGGCCCACGTGCTCCTGAGATGGGAGGCCCTGACCCGCGTCCGGGCGCCGGCCCTGTTCGAGAGCACCGCCGCCCATGATCCCGACCCCCGGATGCGCCAGGCAGCGGTGATGATGCTGGACCCGGAGGCGCTTCCGCGCGCCGGTCTCAAGGACGCCAACTACCGGGTGCGCATGGCGGCCGTCGCGCGCCTTGCGGACCCCGACCTCGTGCGGCGGGTCTGCGAAACCGACCCGGACTACCGGGTGCGCCTGGGGGCGCTTTCCCGCATAAACGACGCCGAAACCCTGGAGGGAATCGCCAAGGGGAACTCGGCCCGGGCCGTGCGCGCGGCCGCGGAGTGCAAGATCGGCCGGCGGCCCTTCATGGCCCTATTGGACAAGATATACCTCACGCCTTTCCTGGGAAAGCTTCCCACCCTGGTGCGGGCCAAGCCCCCCACGGAGTTCCGCCTCCCGGAAATCCAGAAGGCCTACGCAACCGCGGTCCAGGCCGCCGTGGCGGCCATAGACGCCTACGACGAGGCCCACGGAATACTCGGCACCGAGAACCCGTCCATCCTCTACAAGACGGCCCAGAGCGCCAAGAGCCACCTGGCGCGCCTCCTGGCCGTGGAGAAGATAGCCCAGCCGTCCTTCCTCTTCTCCCTCCTGACCGCCCTTTCCGGGGCCGTCAAGATCGCGGAGGACTACGTGCGCTGGGCCGTGCTGGAGCGCCTGGGGGAAAAGGACCTCCTCGCGTTCTCCGGCTTCGACTGGGAGCACGTGAAGGCCATGAACGACGAGGGGCTTCTGTGCACCGTGATGGCCAGCGAGGAGTTCCCGAACCTGGCCGTCATAGCCGAGGAGCGCTACCGCTCCATCCTCACCCGCGGCACCAAGTTCCACAACAAGTTCGGCGATACGATGGTGATCGAGGGAAAATAAGGGCGAAGGCGAAAGAGCCTCCGCCGGCCTTCATGGCGGGTGGATATTGGCAGGGCTCCATCGTGGTTCGTCGTAATAATCATTATGGATTACACAATGTTGAAGCCTGTGCGTTCAAAAAATGAACGCTCCGGCGCCGGGTGGGGGCAAAGGGGGGACGAAGCGTTCAAAAAATGAACGCTTGAGGCCTAAGCAACCGAAACCATATGCTTTATCCCGCTCGTGATTTGCCGGGCCCTTCTCGTTGGCCGCTCTTCCCCAGTCCGCTTGCCCCAAGCACCCAGAACCCGGGCGGAAAGATGCGAAGCCCTGGAAAACCGAGGGGTGCGCCGCTGCGCAGCGCGCCCCGCGCATGACGGGTTCAAAACAGCCTTTAAGCAGGCGGCTATGGCGACGCCTTCCGCACAGCCAGGTTTCAAGAATGGAAAGTGTTTTGGAAAGGGAGAGAGGGGGTGCGGGGGAGGGAGGGAAGAACCTTTTATTCATAAAAGGTTTTCCCGCCCTCCCCCGCAAATTCTTTCTTTGAATTAGAAATGGTGTTAAATCGCGGCGGCGGCCAGGAAGCCGCCGTGGATGGCGTCGTCGATCTTTCCTATCTTGGCGCCGTCGCCTATGACGGAGATGGGGATGCCGGAGGGCTTGAGGCTTTCGGAGAGGTTTTTGAGGCTTTTGGAGCCCGCGGCCAGGATCACGGTGTCGAAGCGCTTGGAGCTTGTGGCGCCGTTCTCGTCCCAGGTCACGACGCCGTCCTTGATGGAGAGCACGCGGGCGGAGCAGCGGATGTCCACCTCGTGGCGTTTCAGGTTGTCGAAGAGCACCCAGCGGGTGGAGCGGCCCACGTCGCGGCCGGCCTTCTCCAGCATCTCGAAGACCGTGACGCGGGAAGCGCCGTGGAACATGAGGTGGCGCAGGCGCTCCACGGGAACGGCCTCGTATGCGAAGAGGAAGTGGAGCACCTCCGGCGAGAGCGTCCCCTTCTGGGCCGCGAACATGGCGGTCTCGAGCCCCACGGCCCCGCCGCCCACGATGGCGACGTCGTGGCCCAGGGGCGGGTTTTCGGCCAGCACCTTCCACGCTGAGACCACCGAGCTGTCGTCCACGCCGGGGATGGGGGGGATAAGGGGCGCGGCGCCCTCGGCCACTATTACGTGGTCGGGCTTCTCGCGGGCGAGAAGCTCGGGCGTTACGGGGGTGTCGAGGAAAAGGGGGATCGAAAGCTTTTTGATCATGGCCCGGTAGTAGCGGATGAACTCCAGTATCTCGCGCTTGTGGTGGGGGGCACCCGCGAGCCACAGCTGCCCGCCGATGTCGGAGGCCTTCTCGTAGAGGGAAACCGAGTGGCCGCGAAGGGCCAGGGTGACGGCGGCCTCGAGCCCGGCCGGGCCCGCGCCGGCCACCACCACCTTCTTGGGGGAGGCGGTCTTGACCACGGCGCGTTCGTGCTCGTAGCCCGCCAGCGGGTTTCCGATGCAGTAGACGGGCCGGCCCGAGAACACCATGTCGGTGCAGCCCTGGGAGCAGGCCACGCAGGGGCGGATCTCGTCCTCGCGGCCCTCCCGGGCCTTCTTGGGCCACTCGGGGTCGGCGATCAGGACCCGGCCCAAGTTCACCATGTCGGCGCAGCCGTCCATCAGGATGGCCTCGGCCGACTTGGGGTCCGCGATGCGGTTCGAGGCCATGACCGGCACCTTTACGGCCCGCTTCACGTTAAGGGCCAGGAACGCGAAAGCCGCGCGGGGAAGCTCCATTGGAAGCTGGGGCACTTTCGTCTCGTGCCAGCCGCCGGTGACGTTCAAGACGTCCACGCCGGCCTTCTCGTAGACGGCGGCGATTCTGGCGGCCTCCACGTCGGTGTTGGAGCCTTGTATGAAGTCGTTTCCGGCCATGCGCACGCCAAGGGGCGTATCGGGCCCCAGGGCCGCCCGCACCGCCTCCACCACCTCGCGGGGAAAGCGGGCGCGGTTCTCGAAGGAGCCGCCGTAGATGTCGGTGCGGATGTTGGTGACCGGCGAGAGGAACTGGGTTATGAGGTAGCCGCCGGAGCCGATGATCTCGATGCCGTCGAAGCCCGCCCGCTTGGCCCGCACGGCCGCGGCCGCGAAGGCCCCCCGCACGCGATCGATGTCCTCGATGCTCATTTCCCGGGGCGTGGCCTTGGAGTACTTGGAGTAGACCGGCGAGGGGCCGATGGGGGTGTCGTTGTTGATGAGGATGGGGTGGGAGTAGCGGCCCGCGTGGAAAATCTGGATCCAGGGGCTCGCGCCCGCGGCCCTTATGGTGTGGGCGAGCTTGGCGAAGGCCGGCACCGCGTCGTCGTCCGCAAGCGAAAGGGCCACGAAGCCGGCGCCGATGAAGTCTATCCCCACGGGCCCGACGGTCACGATGCCCGCGCCGCCCGCCGCCCGCTCCCGGAAAAAGGCGTAGTAGCGGTCGTTCAGCTTGCCGTCGTAGGAGTACAGAAGCCCCAGGGACGGGTAGGCGATGCGGTTTTTGACGGTAAGCGGTCCGATCTTGATGGGTGAGAAGAGATAAGGGTACATGAGCGCTCCTTGTTCGGGGTGATCCAGGTGCGCGGGGGATCGCATTCGGCGCCGGGCCGTGCGGCCCTTGAGCTCAAGCCGCGCGGTCCGGCGCAAGGAAGCGTGCATTTCGTGTGAAGGGCGAATGCGGCCGCCTCGCGGGTTTCGTTTTCCTTATAAAAGGAATTGCATTGGCAAGCAAATTTATATTAGCTTATAGCCTTCTGTAAGCTGTTCTCTTCCATCCAGGCATTGAAATCATCCAAGAGAACGCGTAATCATGCCGGTCATGGATACTTCCCCCCCAAAAAAATTCGCTGGGAAAACCCGCCCGGCGCGGGCCGGGGGGCGCCTTGATCCGGCATGAGGAAACGCGGAATCGAAATCCAAGGGAGGACGTGAACAAGATGGGGCGCTTTAAGGCAACTCGAATCGTCGCGTTGGCGGCCGCGGTGGTTTTCGTTTTTTGCGTGGCGGGTGGGTGTTCGGGAAAGGCTAAAAAAAAGCCCTTGAGCGAGGTTCCCATAAACGTGGACTCCTTCGCTGAAAAATCCCCGGCGTCCTACGCCCTGGGCTTGAACGCGGACCCCAAGACCTGGGACTGGAAAAGCAAGGCCAACTTCCTCTACCAGAAAAGCACCCAGGTTCTGCCCGACCGCGTCGAGATCGTGGACGTGGTGACCGCCGGGCCCAAGACCTACACCATGCGCCTCACATGCCGCAAAAACGTCTTCCTGGAGGTCATGAGCTCCCACGTCACCGAGGAGGAGGGCGGAAAAATCCTCGATGAGTCACGGGTGGAGGTGAAGGCCGGGCAGCTGCGTCAGAACTTCAGCCACGCCGCGCCCTCCGTCATGGATTACCCCGACAACACCATCTCCCAGGCCGGCCTCATGCGCATCGTGACCCGCCTTCCCAGGGAAAAGGGCATTATCTACACATTCCCCAGCTACTTCGACCCCCAGGAGCCGCGCCCTGAAACCGGCCCCGACATGGGGCTAGAGTGCAAGGGCGAAACCACCGTCACCGTGGCGGACCGCAAGGTGGCCTGCACCCTCTACGTCCTTACCGGCACCCGCCGCGAGTGCAAGTTCTACGTGGACGCCGAGGGAGTCCTCCAGTTCATGGAAATGGACGGCGGCTACACCCGCATGGCCTACCTCACGCCCGACGAGTTCGCCAAGTTCCCCAAAAGCCTCGCCGCGCCCCCCATGCGGCTCATGGGCGCCAGCGTCACCGAGCCCCTCCAGCCCAAGCAGGTCAGCCCCGCGCCCGCCTACCAGCCCGCGGCCGCCACCCCGGCGGAGGGAAAGGCCAAATAAAGAAGAGGAAGATGATTGTGGGGGAGGGGGGAAACCTTTTCTGCGAAAAGGTTTCCCCCACACCCCCTCCTCCCTTTCCAAAAGCGCCTCCGGCGGCCGGGGAGACTACGTCCCCCCGGACCCCCGATATTGGCGGGACGGATTGCTTCGCAATCCGTCCCGCAACTTTTTGGGCTTCGCCTTACACCGGCCTGCCTTCCGTAGCGCAAGCATTGGAAGGTCAACGGGTGAAAAGCGGAAGAGGGGCCAAGGGAAGGGCAGCCGCGAGCAAATATCCGGCGAACTTAACGGGATCCGGCGCCCCCAGCGGGCGCATTAGGTGATAACAGATCGGATTTATTGAAAATCATGACGGCTCCGAAAAATTTCTGGCACGAGCTTTTAAACGGCATGGAGGCGCGCACCCTGGAAACCGCGCCGCCCCACGTGGTCTCCCTGAGGCTTCCCCCCATCGACGGCTGGGAGCCGGGCCGGGTGTGGTGCGAGTGGACGGTTGACCCCGCCTTCATGAACCCCGCCGGCACGCTTTTCGGCGGCTACCTTGCGGCCTTGGCGGACCAGATACTGGCCTTCGCCGTCATGACCGTGCTTGGGCCCGACGAGATGTTCACCACCTCGGATCTCCGCTTGTCCTTTTTTCGGCCCGTGACGGGGGGCAGCCTCATCGTGGAGGGCAGGGTCGTCCATCGCGGCCGCCACATGGCCCACCTGGAGGCCGATTTCACCCGGCCGGACCGAAAGGCCGTGGCCAAGGCCACCGCCACCCAGGTCATCTTCAAGCGGGAGTCTCCAAGCCACGGCATCGCGTAATACCAAGTTGCGTTTCAAGAGA
>JAKAGN010000124.1 GCA_021815525.1 Deltaproteobacteria bacterium | reverse complement strand
CGTAGACGAGCTTCTTCATCACTTCGGGCGGCGGCACCACGGGCTTGGGCGGGGGAGGGGGGGGCTCCACCCGGGCGAAGACCGCGTCCATGCGGGGTCCCAGGAGGAGCGCCCGGGGGCCGTAGGAGGCCTTCTCGCCCCGGATGGCCACCCGGTCCATGGAGAATCCCGGCTGGATGATCTCGCGGAACTCGGGCCGGCCCGACTGCCCCCTTATCTCGCTCCAGCGGATCAAGCCGTCCTGGCTGGTTTCATCGTTGTCCACCCCCACCTCCACGCGGATGAAGCGGTTGCTGACGTAGAGCTGGGTGTTCTGGGGGTCGAAGGGCATCCACCCCAGGTCCGGGAACCAGACCTCTATCCAGGAGTGCCGGCCCTGGGCCATCTTCAAGGTCAGGATGGAGCGGGGAAGCTCGATGTCGTAGGGCTCGGAAAGCGTCACGCCGTTTACGATGCGCACCGGGATGCCCACGGCCCGCATGAGGGCCGCCGCCAGGTGCGAGTAGTTCTGGCAGTTGCCCTTGCCGGAGCCGAAGGAGTAGGTGGCCTCGTAGCTCACGGGGGTTAGGACGTAGCTCATGTTGTCCACCACCCAGGAGAGGATTTTTTGGGTGGCGTCGAACTCGGTGGTGGAGTCGGCGGTGAGAAGCTTGGCCTTCTTGTTGATCCCGGGGTGGTCCTTGTCCACCTGGGCCGTGGCCGAAAGGTAGGGGGCAAGCTCCTTCGGCACGCCACGGAGCGGGAAGGGGGCCTGGGACTTCAGGGCCGAAAGCTTCACGCTGTTCCTGGCGGTGAGCGAGAGCGTGGTGCGCACCGGGCCGCCCGGATCGTCGAAGTAGGCTTCCAGCACCGTGTTGCCGCGCGCGTCGGTGCGCTTTTCGCGGCGGGAGGGCTGGGGCGAGAAGTCGAGGGAAAGGTCCGATATCCTCTGGACGTAGGTGGGCGACTCGAAGGTCTGCGGCATGACGAAGCTCACCACGAGGCTCTTGGTGGCGGGCTTGGGCTCCACCTCCTGGACCATCTTGTAGACGATGGCGGACTCCTGGCCGCCGTTTAGAAGGTAGTTTTCGGCCCGGGCCGGGAGAGCCGCGAGAAGCAGCAGAAAGGCGGTGAGCCAAAAGTATCTCTTCATGGTCCCCTCCTTCATGAGAAGCCTTTTTTTTCGCGCCCTTACAGGCAAGCCCCGCCGGCGGACCGCTTACAGCGGCCGCTGGGTGAGATAGCCCCGCATCTTTTCAAGGAGCTTCGCAAGGTCGAAGGGCTTGGCCAGGAACCCGTCAAACCCCGAGGCCAGAAGCCGCTCCTCGTCGCCGGCGCCGGAAAAGCCCGTGAGGGCTAAGACCGGGATGCCGGAGGTGGCGGGATCGGCCTTCAGGATTTTAGTGGCCGCAAGGCCGTCCATCACCGGAAGGCCCACGTCCATGAGGACCAGGTCCGGATTGACGTTTTTCACGGAATCGACGGCCTCCTGCCCGTCCGCGGCCGTGGCCACGGTGCAGTAGAAGACCTTTTCGAGTAGATCGCATAGAAGCTGCCGGTTTGTTTCCGAATCCTCCACAACCAACACGGATTTCACCATCGAATGCGCTCGCTTTCCAGCACGGTGCCCGAACCCACGCCGCACGGGAGGCCCCTTCCACTCACGGTCCCGGCCGTTCGCGCAAGGGAGAATCCCATTCGGCCAGCCGGCGAGGAAGGGGAAACCTTCCTAAAGGCGCGCGAAAAGCCCGATCGCCCGCGCGCCGCGCCGCCGTCCCCTAGCTGTCCCCCAGCGGCAGCGCCATTATGAAGCGGCTGCCCTTGCCCATCCCTTCGCTATCCACCCACAGCCGGCCGCCGTGCATCTGGACGAAACGCCGGGCCAGGGCGAGACCCAGGCCGGCGCCCGGCGTTTTTCCCGAAAGCCCGCGCCGCACCTGGTAGAAGTCCTCGAAAATTCTTTCCTGGTCCTCCCGCTCCACGCCCTGGCCCGAATCCTCCACGAAAATTTCGAGCCATCCCTCGTGGGCGGCCGGGCTGGCCGGAGCGCCGTTCCGTTTCGCAAGGCCGTCGGAGAGCCGGGCGCCCAGGGTGACGCGGCCGCCGTCCGGCGTGAACTTCACGGCGTTTTGCAAAATGTTCAAAAGCGCAGTCTTGAGCTTTTTCTCGTCCGCCGAAATTTCCAGGGTCCGCAACGCGTCGGGAATGTCGGTGGCAAGGGTTATGCCGTGCTTGAAGGCCTTTTCCCGCACCATCAGGAACATGGAGGACACGAGCCCCGCCACGCTGACGGTGCCGGGCTCGAGGGTGTCCATGCCCATGTCCGCGCGGGAGAGGTCCAGTATCTCGTCGATGAGGGAGAGGAGTCTTTTCCCGCTCTCCAGGATGTCGTTGACGTGCTCCTTCTGCTTTACGTTGAGGGGCCCGAAGTACTCCCCCAGGAGCACCTGGGAAAAGCCGATGATGGGGTTTAGGGGCGTCCGAAGCTCGTGGTTCATGCTGACCAAAAAATCCGTCTTGGCGTCCCGGGCCTGGGCCAGGGCGAGCCTTAAAAGCGCTGTCTTCTCGTCGCAGTCCTTGAGGGCCGCCCGCAAGTCCTCGTTCCACGAGGCGGTGGCCTTCTGGGTGAGGGCCCGGTCCAGGGCGGTCCCCAAAAATACCCCCAGCTCGGAGAGGAAGTCTAGGACGGGTTGGGAGAGCGCCGCGCCAGGCGCGATGTCGGCATGCCACACGCCCACGAGCTTTTCCGCCCGCGTGCGCAGGGGCACGCACAGGTCCCCGTGGCCCGATGCGCCGTATGCATGGCGCGGCTCGCCGCCACCGGTGTTTTGGGAGAACAGCACCCGCTGGCTTTCGGCGGCCGCGCCGCAGAGGCACTCGCCCGGCCGGATCCTGCCCTGGCAGCTCATGAGCCCAGGCCCGCCTCCCCTGTGGGCCGCCACCGAAAGAACGCGGTTTTCAACGTCGAAAAGGAAAATGGAGCCCGTTTCCGAGAAGTAGGGAATATCCATCCGCAGGAAGAAGTCGAGGGCGAAATCCACCATCTTTTCCGGCTCTTGAATGAAGATGAGGCCGGAAAGGAAGAGGCTTGCGATGTCGCCCCGGCGGATGTCGTCGTCCCGGTCCTTCACGGATGCGCTCCGTTCATTCGTCGTCGGTCAAGCCCACCATCTCCACGAGCCTGCTCCGGCTGGCGTCGGGGAACTGGTCCTTGACGGCCAGGACCTCGTCCATGGCGGAGAAGAACGCGTCCACCACCGCGGGATCGAAGCGGATCCCCCGGCCCTCCACGATGATGGAGCAGGACTCGTCCACCGAGATGGGCTCCTTGTAGGGCCTGCGGCTCGTCAAGGCGTCGAACACGTCCGCCACGGATGTGATGCGCCCCACGAGCGGAATCTTGTTTCCGGCGATGCCCTTCGGGTAGCCGTTTCCGTCCCAGCGCTCGTGGTGGGTCAGCGCTATTACCTCGGCCAGGCGTATGAATCCCACGTCCGAGCCCTGGAGTATCTGGGCCCCGATGGTGGTGTGGCGCTTCATGATGGTCCACTCGTCGGGCTTGAGACGCCTGGGTTTCAGGAGTATCCGGTCGGGGATGCCGATCTTGCCTATGTCGTGCATGGGGGCCGCGTACAGGATGGAGTCCAGCACCTTCTGGGAAAGGCCCATCTGGCGGGCTATGGCCACGCAGTAGCGGCTCATGCGCTGGATGTGGTCGCCGGTGTGCTCGTCCTTGTACTCGGCGGCCTTGGAGAGGCGGTGGATGGTGTCCAGGGACGCGTTCTGGACCCTGGCGTAGGCGAGCCGGAGCTGGGCCGTGCGGGCCGCGATCTCGCTCTCCAGCTTCTTCTGGTAGTTCACCATGTAGTCGTTGTAGGCCTTGACCTTGAGGCTCGACGCCACCCTGGCCTTCAGCTCCATCTTGTCCACGGGCTTGGTGAGAAAGTCGTCGGCCCCGGCCTCCAGGCCCCTCACGCGGTCCTCCACGTCCTTGAGGGAGGTCACCATGACGATTGGTATGAGCCTCGTAACCTCGTCGGTCTTGAGCCTCCTGGCCACCTCGAAGCCGTTGATGCCCGGCATCATGATGTCCAGGAGCACCACGTCGGGGGGATTTTTCCGAACCTCATCGAGGGCCTCCTCGCCGTTGCGGCAAAGGGCCACCTCGTAGTCGAGAGGAAGCAGCATGGCCTCCATGAGCCGAAGGTTCCTGTCCTCGTCGTCCACGGCGAGAACGCGGGGTTTGGCGTCCACGGGCGGCTATCCCTTTCGTCCGAAGGCGTCCGCGTGGGTGAACTCGGAAATCTCGCGCCGCTTGGGGGCCGCGGAGCCCTTTTCCGGGCGCCCCACGGGGATCATTGCCACCAGCTCGTAGCCCTCCGGCACCGAAAGGACGGCCTTCGCCCGGTCGTGGTCGAAGAGGCCCACCACCACCGTCCCCAGGCCCTTCTCGTGGGCCGCCAGGCACAGGCTCTGGGCCGCGATCCCCAGGTCGAAGAGAAACCAGTCTCCGAACTTGGTGGTGACCACCCCCTTATAGTAGCCGCTCGCGCCCAGCTTTCCGCACAGGACGAGAACCACGGGGGCCGCCAGCATGGCCTTTCCGGCCGGGTTCCCCTTGGCCAGGGTCTCCGCCAGAGCCGCCTTCACGGCCTGGTCGCGCACCACAACTATCTCCCAGCACTGCGTGTTGGCCCAGCTTTGGGACCAGCGCACGGCGTCCAGCACGTCGTTCAAAGCCTCTTCGGAGACCGGGTCCGCGGAAAAATGGCGAATGCTCCTTCGTTCCCGGATGGCCGTCAAAACCTCGTTCATGGGTTCGCCCCCTTGGTGAAAAGTCCACTATCCCAAGCATTCTTGCCCATTTTCCCGGGGCAAAGTCAATGGGATTTTCTTTCCAGCGCGAGGGCCGTCCAGCCGGCGGAGGAGGCGGAATCGAGGAGCACAAGATCCGCGCGGCGTGCGGCCGTGAGGACGCCCTCCAGCTTCTCGTCCAGGATGCCGGAAAGTATGAGGCGCGCGCCGGGCGAAAGCCGATCCCTAAGGTCATTCAAAAGGAGGATGAGGGGGCCGGCCTCGATGTTGGCGACGATGAGCCGGAAGTCCCGGAGCGGAAGCCCGCGGGTGAGATCCGAAACTTCGAGCCGGTAGCTTTCCGCGGGGATGCGGTTCTTTTCCAGGTTCTCCCGGGCCGTTTCGAGGGCGTCCGGGTCGCAGTCGGTGCCCAAGACGAAGGCCGCGCCAAGCTTTGCGGCCGCGATGGCCAGTATCCCGCTTCCTGTGCCCACGTCCAGTACCCGGGCCTTCTCCGGCATCCATTTTTCCAGGAATACAAGGCACATGGAGGTGGTTGCGTGGCCGCCGGTGCCGAAGGCCATGCCCGGGTCGATCTCTATCATGATCTCGCCGCGCCCGGCGTCGTATGGCTCCCACGAGGGCTTCACCACGAGGCGCTCCGATACGCGCACCGGGTGGAAGAAGCGTTTCCAGGTCTCGGCCCACTCCTCGTCGCGGCGAATCGCGGTTTCTATTTCGCAGGGGAAGGAAAGGCGAAGCGCGATGTCGCGGATGTCGCGCTCAAGGGCCGCCAGGCGCGCAGGGCGCTCCGCGCCGCCGGGAAGATAGCCGGTGACGGAAAAAGAGCCATCCCGCGCGTCCACCAGGCCCGTGGCCCCGGGTTCGGATATCTCCACCCCCCCGATCCCGTGGTCCGCGAATACCTGGGCCAGGATCTCCACGTAGAGGCCGGGCTCCTCCCCGCCGAAGACCGCCTTCACCATGAGCCATTCCTGGATTTTTCCGGGCATGTTTTCCTCCACCACGTCCGGCTTCGCCGGGACTGAATGGTTCCTCATTCCTTCGGCCCCGCGTCCGGCCCGGGCTCGAAAACAATAACCGACTGTCATCCCATTATATTTTCAACATCGGGCCCAAGTCAAGGGTATGGCGATTATGAATGCCGTCTCATTCTTTTTTCCCCGGGTATGGGGAAGCCTGACGGAAGAAGCCGGCGCCAAAACGGGCCCGGAAGAAGAAAAATTGGCGCCTGGTCTTTCGGCCATTAAGACCCGGGGAAGCCCGGTTTTACTGGATGCGGCCGCCTGGTTTCTAATGCTTGGGGCTTAGAAGGGAGGGACGCGCCGGAAAAAGCCCTAATACTTCGGGGGGGATGCAACAAGAGGCGAAAACCATTCCAAAATCCATCCGCCCGCCGATTGTCCGGAACACTGCCGGTCTGCTAAATGTTAAATCAACATCGGAAAGGTACCAATCACCCGCCACACCTTCGGAGGAGCAAATGAAAGCGAAAGTTCTTCTCGGTCTTACGGTCCTCGTCCTGATCTTCCCCGCCCTGGCCCTCGCCGGCGGCAGCAGCTCCCAGCCCTCCTGCAACACCAAGTACCCCATCGTGCTGGCCCACGGCATGTTCGCCTCCGCCGAGATTCTGGGCGTCGTCGACTACTGGTGGGGGATCCCGAGCGAGCTTAGGGACAACGGCGCGAGCGTCTACATAACCTCCGTCAACGGCATGGATACCACCGTCAATAAGGCCGTGAGCTTCAAGACCCAGTTCCTCCAGATACTGGCCGTCACCGGCAAGGCCAAGGCCAACATCATCGGCCACTCCCACGGCGGCATATACACCCGCTACGCCATCACCAACCTGGGCCTGGGCGCCAAGGTGGCGAGCCTCACCACCCTGTGCAGCCCCCACAAGGGCAGCGCCCTGGGCGACCTTTTCGCGCAGGGCCTCAGCTCCGGCCCCCTCGGAGCACTGGGCGGCGCCACCCTCGACTGGCTCTACACCTTCCTCATGGGCGACACCAACCCCGACAGCACCGCCAATTTCATCGACGTGAGCCGGCCCTACATGCAAAATGTCTTCAACCCCAACACCCCCAACGTGGCCGGCGTCTACTACCAGAGCTGGGCCGGCAAGGTGAAGCTCTACGCCCCCAGCCTGGTGCTAACCCCCACGTGGCTCATAATGCTGGCCTATGAAGGCGCCAACGACGGCGTGGTGGCCGTGAACAGCGCCAAGTGGGGCAACTACCGCGGCGAGCAGTCCGGCGCCTGGTACAGCCCGGGCGTGGACCACATGGGCATGGTGGGACACCTCTTCGGCGTGACCCCCGGCTTCGACGCCCCGGGCTTCTACGTCTCCATCGTGAAGGACTTGAAGGGCCGCGGACTCTAAACCGACCCCGCAGCACCCCCGCAGCACCGGCGGGGCGTCCTCACTGGAGGGCGCCCCGCGTTTCATTTTGGGGAAGGCGCAAAGGCGCCTCCGGCGGCCGGGGAGACTACGTCCCCCCGGACCCCCGATAACGGCTCCGCGTTGCTTCGCAACGCTCCGCAAGTTTTTTTGAGGGCTTCGCATCCCGGCGGACAACGATTGTGGCGCGGAAGAGGGGCTTAAGTGTAGGTTGGGTGGTTCTGGGCCAAAGGCCCGGGTTCACCCGACAAAGGCGGAATGATTCCACGATGTCGGGTGATTCCCAAGCTGAAATAATATCTATAAATTCAAGAATGTTAAGCCCTATGCGTTCAAAAAATGAACGCTTCACGCCCCATACCCTCCCGGCCCGGCTCCGAGCGTTCAATTTTTGAACGTTCAAATTATGAACGCTTCCAACATCCAGAAATTACATCTTTTTACCTAACCATAGAGCATCCGGCCCTTACCAGCTTTGCACGAAGGCCCTTTTTCCCCAACCTTCCGGGCTTCGGGCGCTTGAATGCGAAGCCCTGGAAAACCTGCGGGGCGCGTTGCGCAGCAACGC
>JAKAGN010000123.1 GCA_021815525.1 Deltaproteobacteria bacterium | reverse complement strand
TGAAAAGCGAGCGGCTCTCTCTTTTCAAGCGCTGCCACGCAAATTTTTCCCCCATCTTCACCCTGTTCCCGGACGAGGGCGGAAAAATCTTCTCCATGCTCTCTGGCCTTGCCGCGAAAAACGCGCCGGACCTCGATTTCACCGAATCCGTCGGCCACCGGCACAGGATGTGGCGGATAACCGACCCGGCCGGCCAGGCGGCGTTTTCGGGGGCGCTTTCAAAGAGCGAAGTCTTCATAGCAGACGGCCACCACCGCTACGAGACGGCCCTGAACTACCTGGCCTGGCGCGAAGAGAAGGAAGGGCCGCTTCCGCCCGATCACCCGGCGCGCTTCGTCCTGATGTACCTTTGCAGCATGGATGACCCGGGACTGGTGATCCTTCCGGCCCACCGGATGCTGACGCGCCTTTCCCCCGAGGCCCTGGCGCGCCTGGACTCCGAAGTCCCGCGCTACTTTTCCATCGAAACCTTCCCGCTTTCCGGCGACGGCCGCCCCCGAGCCCTGGCCGCCCTTTCCGCCACGCCCCCCGAAACCACCGGGATACTTCTTTTGATCGCCGGCGCCCCCTTCGCCCAGCTTCTCACCCTGAAACCCGGCGTCATGGACAGCCTCTTTTCGGACGTCCTGGCCCCATCGCTGCGGCGCCTGGACGTCTCGGTCTTAACCCACCTCCTTTTCCAGGAAATTCTCGGGCTTACTCCCGCCGACATGGACGACGCCGATCTTCTCCGCTACACCATAAACGCCGACACCCTGGCCAGCGAGGTCATCTCCGGCCGCATGGCGGCTGGCTTCGTCATAAACCCCTCGCGGATCTGCGAGGTCCGGGACGTGGCCCGGGACGGGCTTGTGATGCCCCGCAAGTCCACCTATTTCTATCCCAAGGTAGTAACCGGCTTGGTGATGAATAGTTTGCTGTAGGCGGCCGTCCACAAGCGCGATCCGCTGTGTTGCGCTTCGGCTTGCGGCTCGGTCACGTACAACAGTACGCTCCCTTCGCGCGCGCCTCGCGCGCCTTGCGGCTCATCGCTTGTGATCGGCCTTGCGCCGCGGCGGATTTTTAAAGATTTTCACACAATTGGCTGCGAGGCCCGGGTGTAGGCTTTCCCGGGCCTTACGTTTTTTCCGCCCCCTTTGTTCGCCGCCCTCCCGCCCCAAAATTCATACTTGACAAAAATCCCGCCTGCATATTATTTTTCTCCCATACCGACCAAGCGGTCGGAAGATAATCCATCCGGTCGGTTTTTATCCTCTTTAAAATTCAAGCGCCTCGCACGGGAAGGCTTTCCATGTCCATCGCGGAGCTGGAGGAAATCCGGCGCTCCCAGATTCTTTTGGCGGCCCTTACGGTGATGAGCCGGAAGGGCTCCTTCGACGCCACCATGGACGACATCGCCACCGCCGCCGGGCTCTCCAAGGGCGGGCTGGCCCACTACTATAAGAGCAAGAACGAGCTTTTCATCGCGGCATTCCGGGAGTTCTTCGCGCGGGTCTTCGAGCGCTGCCGCGAAAGCATGGCCAAGGCCCCCGGCCCCCTCGAAAAGCTCCTGGCCTTCGACCTCCTCTTCGACCCCCAAGAGCCCTACGTGCCCCTTGGCTACCCCATACTCTTCGACTGCATGGCCAAGGCCGCCCACGACGCCGACTATGGGCGGGTCTTCGGGGAGTGGGTTGAGGGCTGGATAGCGCTTCTCTCGGAGGCGCTGCGCCTCGGGGTGGAGCAGGGCCTTTTCCGGCCCCTTGACCCCGACCCCATCGCCAGGGCGGTCTCCGCCATCTACCAGGGGGTCGCCACCCGCTGGTTCCTGGCCCCGGCGCGGCACTCCCGCGACTGGGCCGTGAACGCTGTGAAGGAGGCCATAACGCGCCTCATGGAGCCTTACATATTGAGACCGCAGCTGGAGGAATCCACAACAAAGCCATAAAATAAGGAGTTCGCCATGCCCGTTTTTGAAAACACGGAAAAGATGTACGAGGTTCTGGGAGGGCTTTTCAGGGGCCTCATGGCAGATCCCGAAGTGCTGAAAAGCGCCATGGCCGCCAAGATCACCATCCTTTTCAACATCACCGAGCCCGCGGGCCAGATATGGCTTTCCCACGAGAAGGGCGACGTCATCTGCGGCCCCTCCAGCTTGAAGGCCGACGTCACCATGACCCTTTCCGGCGACTCCTGCCACAACTTCTGGTTGAAGAAGCTCTCGCTTCCCATCGCCATCGCTACTAGAAAGATCAAGACCCAGGGGCCGATCCAGAAGGTCCTGAAGCTCCTTCCGCTGTTGAAGCCCGCCCACGAGGCGTACCCGGAGATAGCCAAAAAATACAATCTCCCCATGTAAGGCGAAAGGAAACGCCCCATGTCTTACATCGATCTCAATGTCGAACTCAGCCCGGAGCACGAGGCGCTTAAAAAGGAGACCCACAAGTTCGCCCGCGACGTTCTGCGCCCGGCGAGCCTGGAGCTGGATAAGCTAAGCGATCCCGAGGACGTCATAAAAAGCCCCCTTTACTGGAACACCATGAAAAAAGGGTATGAGCTGGGGTACCACTCCATCTTCATCCCCGACACCTGGGGCGGCATGGGGCTCGACCCCATCGGCACCCACATAGTCCTGGAGGAGCTGGCCTGGGGCAGCGCGGACTTCGCCGTGGCCCTGGGGGTGGCGTGCTTCCCGGCATTCTTCGCCTCCATGATGCCCAACGACCGCATGATCACGGAGATCATCGAGCCCTTCTGCGCCAACACCGACGCCACCTTCATCGGCTGCTGGGGCATAACCGAGCCCGACCACGGAAGCGACACCCTCTGCCCCGGAACCGCGGCCTTCACCGACCCGGCCATAAGCTGCCAGGTGACGGCGCGGCTGGAGGGGGACGAGTGGGTCATCTGCGGCCAGAAGTCATCGTGGGTCTCTAACGGCACCGTGGCCACCCACGCCATGGTGTTTCTCACCATCGACCCGGCGATGGGCATGGCGGGCGGCGGCATAGGGATAGTGCCCCTGAACATCCCCGGCGTGAGGCGGGCGCGGCCCCTCGATAAGATCGGCCAGCGGGCATTGAACCAGGGCGAAATCTTCTTCGACAACGCTCGGATTCCCAGGGATTACATGCTGGTGGACCCCGAGTCCTACGAGGGCATAGTGGATTTGACGCTGGCCACGGCCAACGCCAGCATGGGGGCCATGTTCACGGGGGTTGCGCGGGCGGCCTTCGAGGCGGCCCTGGCCTACTCGAAGGAGCGCATCCAGGGCGGAAAGCCGCTTTTCGAGCACCAGCACATAAAGCACAAGCTTTTCAATATGTTCACCAAGGTGGAAGCCGCCCGGTCGCTCTCCCGCGCGGCCTTGAACTACAACCTTTGCAACACGCCGCCCCTCACCCACTACTCCATAGCCTCCAAGGTCTTCGCCACCCAGACAGCCTTCGAGGTGGCGGACGCGGCTGTGCAGATATTCGGCGGCATCGGGCTTTCCAAGGAGTACCCCATCGAGAAGTTCTTCCGGGACGCGCGCGCCTCCTTGATCGAGGACGGCGCCAACGATACCCTGATGATCACGGGGGCGCACGCACTGGCTTCCTATTGAGGAGGGCTTCCCAGGATCGCCGGATGCTGCGTCAGGCCGGGCCGGCCGGGTCGTCATGTATCAACTATACTACTCCTCCCCGCCCGGCCCGGCCTTCCTTGCCTGCGACGATCCTGAAAAGCCCCCAAGCCCGGGACAGATGGGCTTAAAAGCAAAAAAATCAGGAGGGTGACCTTCAAATGAACGACCTCGCCATATTTCAGTGCGTGGGAGCCGCGCCCGCCGACCCCGAAAAGACCCTCTTCATATTCCTGGGGGACGACGGCACGGAGGAGCGCGTCACCTGGCGGGCGCTCTACGAGAACGTAAACAAAACGGCGCGGGTGCTGCGGGCCGCGGGGGTCGGCAAGGGCGATACTTTCGCCATTCTCATGAAAAACCACCCGGAGTTCCTCTACGCCCTTTTCGCCGCGCTTTCCCTGGGCGCCGTGGCCGTGCCCATAGACCCGCGCTCAAGGGGCCGCAAGCTTGGCTTCCAGATAAAAAACACCCGGTGCCGGGCCGTTCTCATGGCCGATGACTTGATGGCGGCCTTCCGCGAGGTGGAAAAGGACGTTCCGGGCCTCCGGGTGGCGGGCGTTACGTACAAGCCCTGGCACGGGGTGCCGGTTGATCCGTCATACCCGGACCTTTCCGCGGCCCTTGCCGCCGAAAGCCCGGCCCCGCCGCCGGACCTTCCGGGCCTCGATTTCTCCGCCCCGGCCCAGATCATCCATACATCGGGCACCACGGGCGACCCCAAGGGCGTGGTTCTAAAGGCCGACCGATTCATGGCCTACGCCTTCATGGCGTCGTTTGTGTGGAGCTACCGGCCGGACGACGTCCTCTACACGGGGCTTTCCATGACCCACGGAAACGCCCAGTCCGTCAACATCATCCCGGCAATGGCGAAAAACATCCCGGCCGTGATCTCGGAGCGCTTCACCAAAAGCCGCCTCTGGGACATCTGCCGCAAGTACGGCGTGACCGCGTTCTCGCTTCTGGGCGGCATGATGAGCGGCATCTATAACGAGCCGCCCAGGCCCGACGACGCCGACAACCCCGTGCGGCTGGTGATAAGCGCCGGGACCCCGCGGGCCATCTGGGAGGACTTCGAGAAAAGGTTCAACGTCAAAATCCACGAGTGGTACGGCGCGGTGGAGGGGGGCCTTGCCCACAAGCCGCCGGGGACGGGGCCGGTGGGCTCCTTCGGCAAGCCCCCCAGTGAAATGATCGAGATGAAGATAGTGGACGAAAACGACCGCGAGCTTGGCCCCGGTGAAAAGGGCGAGCTTGTGAGCCGCATGAAAAGCGGGGCCACGGAGGTGGCCTACTACGGAAAGGAGAAGGAGAGCGCCGAAAAGACGCGCGGGGGCTGGCTGCGCTCCGGCGACATCTGCCACACCGACCCGGACGGCTTCTTCTACTTCGACTTCCGCAAGGGCGGGGGCTTGCGGCGGCACGGGGACTTCATCCAGCCCGACTACGTTGAAAAAATAATCGGCGAGGACGAGTCGGTCTCGGAGGTGGTGGTCTACGGCATACCATCGAAGGGCGGCGCGCCCGGCGAGAGCGACCTCGTGGCGGCCGTGGCGCCCTTCCCGGGCCGCACGGTGGACGTGGAATCCGTAAAAAGGCGCTGCCGCGAAAAGCTCGAACGCAACAGCGTGCCCTCGTATCTCCAGATCGTTTCCGAAATCCCCAAGACCGTGTCCGAAAAGCCCCTGGAGAGGCTCCTTCGGGACGCCTTCTCCGAAACCGCGGAAAACGTGGTTTCGCTGTAACAAGAACATCAAAGGAAAAACTCATGGAAGAGCTTGGAAAATCCTATCTTCCCAGGATGCGCTTCCCCAAGCGCGCGGTGGACAAGGAAAAGTGCGCCAAGTGCGGCAGGTGCATGGAGGCCTGCCCCACCGGGGGATTCGTTGCGGGGCCGGACGGCTTCCCGGTGCCCGTGGGTTACGGCGGCTTCGAGGCCGCCTGCATCAACTGCTGGAACTGCGTGGCCATGTGCCCGGCCGGCGCCATCTCCCTGGACGGGGCCTTTTCCATAGAGGAGGGGCCGTACAAAAACCGGCTAACCGGCAACATGTCCTACCCCGCGCCCCTCCTTGGCGACGGCCGGCCTTACGCCGAGCTTGAGCCTGAGCTTACAGAGGTCGAGCGGGTGATCTACAAGCGCCGCAGCAACCGCATCTATAAGAAAAAGCCGGTATCGAGGGAGCTTTTGCACCGCGTAATCGAGGCCGGGCGTTTCGCGCCCTCGGCCGGAAACAACCAGCCCGTCAAGGTGCTGGTGATAACGGACCAGTCCCTCATCTCGGAGATCGAAGAGGGGGCCATGAAGGTCTTGAAGCTCTTCAAGAACCTCTACCTGGAAAAATCAGGCCGCCGCAAGGCCTGGAAATCTGGCCTCTTCGCGGCGCTTACCCTTTTCATGACGGGAAAGACCGACCCCCGGCCCTTCACCGCCATGGAAAAGGCCGACCAGGACAAGGGCGTGATCTACTGGCGCGCGCCCGCCGTCATCATGCTCCTCAAAAACACCCGGGGCATAGCCAACCCCGACCTCGACTGCGGCATATGCGCCCAGAACATGGTGCTGGCGGCCCACTCCCTTGGGCTCGGGACCTGCTACATAGGCCTTCCCATGGAGCCTCTGGGCTACCCCCAGAACGCGAAGCTAAGGCGCAAGCTTGGCATCGTCCCGCCCTGGCAGGCCGTGACCTCCATCGCCGTGGGCTGGCCGAAAGGCAAGATCGACGCGGTTGTAAAAAGAGACTCGTTTCCCGTTGAATGGAAATAGAAAGGAGGGATTAAACTAAATGGAGAATGTTTATATCATAGGCCTCGGCATGATCCGCTTCGGAAAGTACCCCGATAAGACCGTGCGCCAGATGGCCCACGAGGTGACAAACCTCGCGCTGGCCGACGCGAATCTGACGAAGGAGGACCTCGAGGCCGCGTTTTTCTCCAACACCTTCTGGGGCATGTACACCAACCAGCATTCCATAAGGGGCGAGGTGACGCTCCGAAGCATGGGCATCGGAAAAATCCCGGTCACCAACGTGGAGAACGCCTGCGCCGGGGCCTCCACCGCCCTCCACCACGCCTACGCCGGGATCCGCGCCGGCATGTACGACGTGGCCATAGCCATAGGAAGCGAGAAGATCACCCACCCCGACAAGGCCTTCGCCCTTGGGGCCTACGCCTCGTGCATGGACCTCGAAAACATCGAGGCCGGCATAAAGCTCTTTTTAGAGATGAGCGAGCGCTACAAGCACGTGACGGGCGGACAGGACGACGGCGCGCCCGGCCAGGGCCGCTCCATTTTCATGGACGCCTACGCCCTGGGCGCGCGCTGGCACATGGATAAGTTCGGCTCCACCCAGAAGCAGCTTGCAGTGATCTGCGCCAAGAACCACTTCCACGGCTCCTTAAACCCCCTGGCCCAGTACCAGCAGGACATGACTGTGGCAGAGGTCCTGGCGGACCGGCCCGTGGCCTACCCCTTGACGCGCTCCATGTGCGCGCCCGTCGGGGACGGCGCGGCCGCCGCCATCGTGTGCTCGGAATCCTACCTCAAAAAACTCACCGCTCCCCGGCCCGTAAAAATCCTGGCATCGGTCCTCGGGACCGGCCGCGACAGGACCTTGGACGAGGAGGACATCGGCGAGCGGCTCGTCAAAAAAGCCTACAATATCGCTGGGATCGGTCCCAAGGACGTGAGCTGCGCCGAGCTTCACGACGCGACCAGCTACGGCGAGCTGCACCAGTGCGAGGCAATGGGCTTCTGCCCCATGGGCGGGGGCGGGCCCTTCGCCGAGAGCGGGGCCACGAAGCTTGGCGGCTCGCTTCCCGTGAACACCTCCGGGGGCCTCGAATGCCGCGGCCATCCAATCGGGGCCTCGGGGCTCGCCCAGATTTACGAGATAGGGCTCCAGCTTAGGGGCGAGGCGGGCAGGCGGCAGGTTCCGAACGCCCGGATAGGGCTTGCGGAAAACGGCGGCGGCAACATCGGAGTAGAAGAGGCGGCCATGTGCATCCATTTACTCCAGCGGGTCTGAGGGCGCGATCTGCTGTGTCAGGCGGGCGGTGCGCCTCGGTCACGTACGACAAGTACGCTCCCTTCGGCTCGCCGCCCGCCTTCCTTGCATCTCATCGCCCTCAAACCCGCTGGGACGCGGAGCAGGACGAGATCAGGCGCGACCTGCGGCGGCACATGGG
>JAKAGN010000122.1 GCA_021815525.1 Deltaproteobacteria bacterium | reverse complement strand
AAGGCTCGCGTTTTCGCCGGTTCACGTTGATTCCTCCGATCCTTTCCTGTATCATAAGACGACATTGCGGGAAGTTTACGAGAAGGCTCTTCTGGCCGCCCGGAGCATATCCCCCGAAGCCCAGGACGCGATCCTGGAAAACGAGCGGGGCGAGGTAACCGAAACCACCATAGCGAACCTGGTGGCGGAGAAGGACGGGCTCCTTTTCACGCCGCCGGTCTCCTGCGGCCTCCTTCCCGGCTCCATGCGGGCGCGCCTCCTGGCCGAGGGCAAGGTTTCGGAGAGGGTTCTTTCCAGGGACTTCCTCGCGTCGGCGGACGCCCTTTACATCATCAACTCCGTCCGGAGGATGCGGCGGGCCGTCCTCGTCAAGCGGCCCGGAGAGCGCAGCCATGAACAGGCAAACCAATGGAGCGAACCATGAAAAAAAGACGCTTTTCGCAAATACTCCGCGCGGCCCTGCTTTTCTCGGCCCTTGCCGCCATGTCCGGCACAGCCCTGGCCGCCAACACGCCCGAGGCCGGAAAGGCCAAGTACATATGGAAAATGGCCACCCTGGCCCCCAAGGACGTGGGCTGGGCCATACACGTCAAGGGCCTTCTGATCCCCTGGGTGCGGGACGTCTCCAAGGGTGAGGTCTCATCAAGGTGTACTGGGGCGGCGTGATGGGGGACGAAAAAAGCGTCATCAACAAGATGGGCGTGGGCCAGCTGCAGGGCGCGGGCTTCTCCGGCCAGGGCACGGTCTTGCTGTGCCCCGAGTTCGCGGTGATGGAGCTGCCCTTCCTTTTCAACAACTGGGCCGAGGTGGACTACATCAAGGACAAGATGACCGAGACCATGGACGTCTACATGGCCAAGAAGGGCGTCAAGCTCCTCCTCTGGAACGACCAGGACTTCGACCAGATATACTCGGTGAAATACAAGTTCGACTCCCTGGACCAGTTCCCCAAGGCCAAGTTCTTCACCTGGTACGGCACGGTGGAGGAGGCCGTGTTCCGGCGTCTCGGAACGAGCCCCATCGTGGTGGACGTGCCCGAGGCCCCCACCGCCGTGCGCCAGGGCATCGCCGACTCCGCCATAGGGCCCTCCCTATTCATGATCGGGGCCCAGATGTACTCGGTGATCCGCTACGTGAACCCCGTGAAGATCCGCTACTCGCCCTCCCCCATCGTGGTGACCCTTGCCGCCTGGAAGAGCCTCCCCAAGGTCTTCGCCGACGCCTTCGCCAAGGACCGCTACCGGCTGGTGAAGGAGTACTGCGCCCGCACCCGCGTCGACGGCGACAAGGGCATAGCGGCCATGTTGAAGTACGGCGTGCAGATGGTGAAGATGAAGCCCGAGGTGGAAGCCGAAATGCGCAAGCGCACAAGGCCCGTCTGGGACGAGCTGGCCGGCAAGCTCTACCCAAGGCAGCTCCTGGACGAGGTCATGCGGAACCTGGCGGATTACCGCGCCGGCCGGAGGTCCTGAGCGCCTGTCTAAAAACGTGAACTGCCGCGTTGTGCTTCAAAACCAATTTCGGTCACGTACATTGAGTACGCTCCCTCATTGGTTTTTCGCACGCCTTGCATTTCATCGTTTTTATCCAGGCTTTAAATCGAGCCTTTTCAAAACGTGTCGCGCTGAGCGCCGAACTTCTCATCCGGGTCTTAGCGGCGACATTCCACAAAAAACGGAACGAGGAACCAAACATGGATGAAAAATGCCCCTGCGGATCGGGCAACGACTACTCCGCCTGCTGCCAGCAGCTCATCGAAGGTGCGCGGCCCGCGTCCACGGCCGAGGAGATGATGCGCTCCCGCTACACCGCCTACGCCACCGCGAAGATCGACTACCTGAAAAGCACCACCCACCCGGACAAGCTTTCGGAGTTCGACGAGAAAAGCGCCCTCTCCTGGGCCAAGAAGTCCGCATGGCATGGGCTTTCCGTGGTGGCCGTGGAAAAAGGGGGGGCGGAGGACGAGACCGGCACGGTGGAGTTCGTGGCCGAGTACTCCCAGAAGGGCAACCGCGTGAAGCACCACGAGCTTTCCGAGTTCCGGAAAAAGGACGGCGCATGGTACTTCTGGGACGGCTCTCCAGTGCCCGTGGAAACCTACGTCCGCCAAGGGCCCAAGGTGGGCCGCAACGACCCCTGCCCCTGCGGGAGCGGGAAGAAGTACAAGAAATGCTGCGGGTAGCGGAAGAGGGGCGATAGGCAGGCCGGGCAAGGCTCGGTTGCGCATGGATGGATGATAATGCTATAATTACGGAATGTTATCGCTGAAGCGTTCAAAAAATGAACGCTTCAGCGATAACTGAGGCGCCGCGGGCCCGAAGCGTTCATTTTTTGAACGCTGCCTATATAACTATTTTGAATTTAAAGTGTTTTGGAAGGGGTGAGGGAGGGAGAGGGAGAACCTTTTATTCATAAAATGTTCTACCCTCTCCCCGCGAATCCTTCCTCCTTTACATCGACATGGCTTCGCGGGCTTCCTGGGCGCGGGGCGAGTCGGGGAACTTCTTGAGGAAGTCCTCGTAGGCCTTGCGGCTCTTGTCGGGCTGCTTCAGCTCGGCGTAAATCCGCCCTAGGGCAAGGGCCGCGTCCTCGCGGACGGGGCTTTTCTCGTCGGCCGAAAGGCGCGTGAAGTACTCCAGGGCTTTTGAGTAGTCCTTCTTGCCCTCGTAGGCGTAGGCGAGGCCGCTGTCGATGAGGCTCCGGCTTACGCCTTCCGCCTTCACCTTGCCGCCCGCCTTTCCGAAGGCCTCTATGGCCTTGTCGTACTGGCCCTCGCGTATATAGAGGTGGCCCAGGAGCCCCGCCGCCACGTTGGCCGCGTCGGTCCTGGGGTATTTTTTCATCACGGCTTCCACGGCGCTCACGGCCTCCGGGACGCCCTTGCCGGAGTCCAGGGCCTGGGAGTACTGGTCGCGGGCCTTCGAAAGCTCCATGAAGGCGTTGTTCTGGCGCCGCGTGAGATAGAAGCGCGCGCCGGCGGCCACCAGGACCAAGGAAACCAGGACCACCAGGGCCGTCCACAGCTTCCTTTCGTTCTTCCGGATGAATTCCAGAACCTTGCCGGTAAAGGTCATGAACTTGTCCGGCTCGTTCAAAAGCTCTTTCCTTGTCACCTTCTGCTTCACGGCCACGGGGTGGTCCTTTCTTTAGGCCCGGTTTTAAGGTCAATGGATACCCTCCGGAGCGGGCTGCCCGCGACGGGCTTGATCGCGCCGGAAATCTCTCTTTTTACCATCCTGTAGAAAAAGCACCGCCTCGACAGGCCGATGAAAAACGATGAGCGCAAGGCGCGCCAAAAGCCAATACAGGGAGCGTACTATAAGTACGTGACCGGAATTGGCTTTAAAGCGCGAACGCACGCAGATCGCGTTTTTCGGCGGCCTGTCAGACTATATGGGTGGTGGTGTCGTAAAGCTCCGGCAAGAGGCTCCTTATGCGTTGCCAGCCCTCCTCGGGGATGGCCGCCCCCACCACCTGGCAGACCTCGTGGCCGCAGGCCGAGCCCAGCTCGCCGCATTTTTCCAAGGGCAGCCCCAGGGCCATGCCGTAGAGGAAGCCGGCGGCCCACAGGTCGCCCGCGCCGGTGGTGTCCACCGCGCTGCCGTCGCCCCGGGCCTTGATAACTATCACCTCGCCCCGGGCCGCGATCATGGAGCCCCGGGGTCCCAGCTTCAGGGCCGCCACCGCGGTCTTTTCCGCCAGGCGGGAAAGCGCCTCGTCCTCGTTCCCGGTCCCGGTGTAGGCAAGGGCCTCGTCCTCGTTTGCGATCAGGATGTCCACGAAATCGGCGACGAGGCCTTTTATGTAGTCGCGGTTGTCGGCCACCACGTTGTGGCTCGCCAGATCCAGCGACACCCTGGCCCCGGCCTCCTTGGCCGCGGCGAGGGTCTTTTCCAGAAGCGCCCGGTTGAAGATCAGGTAGCCTTCCACGTGGACGATGGACGCGCCCTCGAAGCAGCCCGTTTCCACCTCCTCGGGCGCGGTCTCGGCCGAGGCCCCCAGGTAGGTGAGCATGGAGCGCTGGGCGTCGGGGGTGATGATGGAAAGCACCCGCCCGGTGGGCTTCTCGGAGGAAAAAAGCGCGGGCTCGATGTTGTGGCGGGAAAGAGTTTCGCGGAAGAGCGCGCCGAACTCGTCGTCGCCGCACTTTCCCACGAAGCGTGCGCTTCCCCCCAGCCGCCCCACCCCCATCACCGTGTTGCAGGCCGAGCCCCCGGGCACCACCTTGTGGCCGCCGGAAAGCTCCGAGAACAGGGACTCGATCCGCCCGTGGTCCACGAGCTGCATCCCGCCCCTCACCGCGCCCGCCCTCGTGACGAAGTGATCGTCCTCGTGGGCCAGGATGTCCACCAGGGCCGAGCCGATGCCGACAATCAATTTTTTAGGTTTTCCGTTCATGGCTCACCAAAGAAGCGATTCGTTCATCCAGCCCGTTTCACCGTCGCGGTGCCGCACCTTTACCCACGCCCCCGCGCGGTCCAGAACCTTGAAGGCCACGCCCTTTTCCGCCCTGAAAAGCACCCGCGTCTCCGGGCCCGGCCCAAGCCGCGCCTGGGCCCCGTCCTTCAGGGTGATGACGGTCTTTTCGGGCACCAGAAGCGAGGCCGAGATCCAGCCGTACTCGCCGTCGCTGTCCTTCACCCGGCACCAGCCGCCCTTGCGCTCCGTCACCTCGAAGGGGTGATAAAGCTCCACCCGCCACAGGACCGGGTTGGAATCCCCCGGCCCCGAGCGCACGTTGGCCTCCCTGACCCCCACGGAGAGGCGCTCGCCCTGGGCGTGGAGGGGGACGACAAGGCCCAGCAGGCAGACCAGCACCGCCGGGATGGATAGGACACGCCTCACTCGGGGGGCCTTTCCGGAATTTTTTTAGCCCGTCGAAAAAGACTGGATGTGAAGCCTGGATAAAAACGATGAAATGCAAGGCGCGTGAAAAGCGAATGAGGGAGCGTACTTTTCGTACGTGACCGAATTTCGCTTTGAAACGCAACGCAGCAGTTCGCGTTTTTAGACAGGCTGTTAAGCCGGCCGCGGGATTTCGACCCGGCACACGCCTTCCAAGGCCTTCCGGAAGCTTTCGGCGTCCGCGGCCGTGCCCACGATGCCGCCGTAATGCATGGGAATGGCCACCTTGGGCCGTATGCGCTTCACCGCCTCCACGGCCTCCTCCCAGGTCATGACGTAGGTCCCCGAGACCGGCACGCAGGCGATGTCGCAGCGGATCTCGGCCATCTCGGGGATGAGGTCCGTGTCGCCGGCGTGGTATACGGCGACATTGTCGGCCGCCACCACGAAGCCCAGCCACCGGTTGCTCTTGGGATGGAAGGGCTTTCCGATGTTGTAGGCCGGCACCGCCGAGATTTCGACCCCCGCCACCGTGACGGTGTCGCCGGGCTTCATGGTCCGGACGTCGCCCGAAAGCTTCGCCGCTGAAACCGGCTCCGTCACGATCACCGTGTCCGGGCCCGTGAACTTTGCCGCGTCGTCGGGCGAGCAGTGGTCGAAATGCTCGTGGGAGATCAGGATGATGTCCGCCTTTTCCGTGTGGGCCGCGCCGAAGGGGTCGAAAACGACTGTCTTCCCGCCGATCGTAAGGATGAATCCGTCGTGGCCCAGCCACCGGATGCTCGCAAGCACGGTTTCCAGCATGGCGTTTTCCTCCTTCGCAAGGTCCCCGGGACGCCCCGGTCTATCGAAGCCGGAATATTAAACTTAACCCAATGTCCAAGCCCCGTCAAGAACCTGGAGGCGCGGGCAAAGGCCCCGGCGGACGCGGCGGGGGGACAGGCGGGGGCGGAATCATGGGTCGGGCCAGGTGAGCCAGCCTGCGCATTGATTTTGCCGGCAAGGCTTTTCGGGCGAACGCAGCCCGGCAAAAGGCCCACGGTCCTCATCCAAAAGGCGGCATGACGATAAGGCCCGCCAGCACCGAAGCCGCGTTGGCAGTAAGCGACGCGGCAAAGGCGGCCCTTGCGGAGGCCCCCAGAAAAAGCCGGTAAAAAAGGGCCTCGACCGCAAGAGCCGTGGCTTCCCCGGCCGCGAGAGCCCAGGCATAATCCAGAAGCGCGGGATAAACGAACCAGAGATACGGCAGGGTCGCCATGTTGGCGAAAAAAGCTGCGGCCGCGATCCGGAAAGAGGCCGCCTCCCCGCAGCTACTGCGGAAATGCCGCCCAAGGAGAAACAAGACCACCAAAATCTCCACAGACTGGGTGAGCGCAAAGCCCTTGAGAAATGCGAGCGCGTGGCCCTGGGCCGTCATTTTTCCCCGCTCCACGACATCACGTAGCCGCCGGACTTGGTCTTGGTAACCGTGCATTTCAGGATGGTGGGCGGGATGGGCCCGCTGTAGCTCCGGGGAAACTCGGAAGCATCCAGCCCCATCAGCATGTGAAGCCTGGCCCTGTCCTTTTTCAAGGAGAAAGGCCTGGAGAGCTGATTTTCCCGGGCCACGTAAAACGCGCCCGATTTGCGGATCAAAAGCCTTTCCTTTTCATGGGCCGGGCCGAAGGCGTTGCCGTCTTCATCCACGAAAAAAAGAACCATGCCGGGCGGTATCTGCCCGACCTTCATCACGAAATAAGAAACGTACTCCTTGCGAGGGGGCTCATCCGTGGAAGGATACGGCGGCGGAACCACGTCGGCCAGGGCCGCGGCCGCCCCGAAAAGGCAGAACAGCACCAGGCCGGAGATTTTCTTCCATTCCATTTCAGGCCTCCTTGGATTTTAAAAAGCTGAGGGCGAAAAAAGCCGCCAGGGCCATGGAAAGGCACAGGACGGCGGCCAGGTCGGGGGAAATCCGGCCCGCGGGCCTTGGCAGGAAAAACGGAAAGGCCCCGAACACCAGGGCGACGCAGGGCAGGCCGAAAGCCAGGGCCGGGCGCCCGGGAAACAGGGACTGCACGGCGGCCAGGGTGATTCCCGTGGTGCTTTGTATGCAAAAAAGCGCAGCGCAGGCCGCTGGCAGAAAAAGGCGGTGGCCGAGCCCGGCCGCTGCCGCCCCAAGGAGCATGAAGACGCAAAAGGGCCGCCAGCCCATGCGATCCGCCAGGAACCCGCCGGAGGCCTTGCCGGCGAAGACGGCCAGCGCCACCGCCGGCATCCCGCCGCTTTTCCAGGGCGCGGGCAGGGCGAAGCCGGCAAAGGAGCGCAGGCCCACCACCAGTAAAAGGAGAAAAAGAAGCGCCGGAAGCAAGGGGCCTAAGCTCTCCTTTTCCGCGGCGGGCGGCTCCCCGGTCTCGGCCACCGGAGCCAAGCGGAGAAGGGCGAGCGCCGTCACCCCCAACAGCGGCAGGAGCCATAAAGGAGCAAGGAGCCCCCGGGAACCCGTGAAAAGCCCCGCCGCGATGCCTAAGCCCCCCGGCGCCACGAAAAGCCCCGGCCCGCCGGCCTTGCCCGGAGCAGCCTCATAGACCAGGGCGCCCGCGCCCACGTGAAATATGGCGTTGCCGCAGCCCAGCACAAAAGCCCCCGCAAGGGGATGAAGGGCCGCGGCCAATACGCCCAGGCCGCTTGCGAGCACCCCGGCCGCCGCGCCCGGGGCATAGGAGGCCCGCCGGTCAAGGAGCCATCCCCAGAAAGGCTGGCTCAAAAACGCCGTCAGGTTGTAAGCGATCACCAAAAGATAGTAGCGGTGGTTGGTCAGGCCCCAGAGGGAAGGGAGGGTGACGACCGCAAGGGCGCAGGCGAAATCCACCACGAAATGCGCCGCGCAGCACAGTGCCAGGCAAGGGGCCAGGCGGATGGCCATTGTTCCAGAACTCCGGCGGGAAACGCTTGTCATGAACGCCCCCTGGCCTCATACGT
>JAKAGN010000121.1 GCA_021815525.1 Deltaproteobacteria bacterium | reverse complement strand
GAAGCAATCCGCCCCGCCATTATCGGGGGTCCGGGGGGACGTAGTCTCCCCGGCCGCCGGAGGCGCCTTTGCCTTTCCCGGCCGCCGGAGGCATTCTTTTGCTGTCTGAATTTTCCCTCCCCGAAATTCTGCGTCCCAGGGCATCCGGGCATCTTCGGGCCTTTCGGGCGGCGCTTTCCGCCGCGGGCCTTGACGAGCCGTCCCATCCCCTTTTCGCCGAGTCGCTTCCCCTTGTCTTCGCCGCCTCCGACTTCGCGGGAGGCGTCTGCGCCAAAAACCCCGGGCTCATCGTGGGGCTCGCGGCCTCGGGCGAGCTTTTTTCCGCATACCCCGATGGCGCTTACGCCATAAAAGCGCGGGAGGCGGTGGAAGGCCGCGCGGACGACGCCTCCCTCATGGCGGCCTTGAGGCTTTTCCGCAGCCGCGAGATGCTTAGGATCGCGTGGCGGGACCTGGCCGGGTGGGCGGAGGTGAATGAAACCCTCTCGGAGCTTTCCGCCCTGGCGTCCGGGATACTGGCCGCGACCCAGGAGCACCTGTCCGAAAGGCTTTACGGCCAGTTCGGCCGGCCCCTGGATTCAAGCGGCAAGGTTCTGGACCTGGTGGTGCTGGCCATGGGAAAGCTTGGGGCCGGGGAGCTAAATTTTTCCTCCGACATAGACCTTGTTTTCGCGTTTCCCGAGAACGGAGAAACCGAAAAAGGCCGCGAAAACGAGGCGTTCTTCACGCACATAGCCCGTGAGATCGTGAGGGTGCTGTCGCTTCCCACGCAGGACGGCTTCGTCTACCGCGTGGATCTGAGGCTTCGGCCCTACGGCGAGAGCGGCCCCATCGTGATGAGCTTTTCGGCGCTCGAAGCCTACTACCAGGAGCAGGGCCGGGACTGGGAGCGCTACGCCCTCATCCGGGGCCGCCCGGTGACCGGCGACCCCGCGGCCGGCGAGCGGCTCTTGCGGCTCCTTTCGCCCTTTGTCTACCGAAAGTACCTGGATTACGGCGCATTCGAGTCCCTTCGCGGCATGAAGCGCATGATCGAGGCCGAGGTGCGCAAGAAGGGCCTCGCCAACGACGTCAAGCTCTGCGCGGGCGGCATCCGGGAGGCCGAGTTCGTCTGCCAGGCGCTCCAGCTCCTTAGGGGCGGCGTGGACCCGGCCCTAAGGGAGCGCTCCCTGGCGCGTGTCCTGCCGCTTCTCACCGAGCGGGGGCTTTTGCCGAAAAAAATAGCCCGGGACCTCCTTCACGCCTACGAGTTCCTGCGCCGGACCGAAAACCGGCTCCAGGAGGCGGCGGACCTCCAGACCCACCGGCTTCCGGACGGCGACATCGGCCGCGCGGCGCTTTCCCTCACCATGGGTTTTCCCGGCTGGCGCGACTTCCTGGCGGCCCTCGAAACCGTGCGGGCCACGGTCAGGGAGACCTTCCAGGAGATACTCTCCCCCCGCCGGGACTCGGCCGAAAAAACCGAGCTTGAGATGGAGCTTTCGCGCGTCTGGA
The DNA here is from genome assembly GCA_021815525.1 of Deltaproteobacteria bacterium. Taxonomy (GTDB): domain Bacteria; phylum Desulfobacterota; class Desulfobacteria; order Desulfobacterales; family Desulfatibacillaceae; genus JACRLG01. The sequence goes on along the minus strand of JAKAGN010000121.1, from coordinate 6,325 downwards.
AGAACCCCGGCCGTCCGGACGCCGCGCTTTCCCTCTCCCGCGCCGGCTACCCCGACCCGGCGCGCGTCCTGTCGCTCATGGCGGAGTTTTCCGCCTCCCCCGAGATCGTCCGGGCCGGGGCCGCGGCCAAGGCCATACTGGACGACCTCGTGCCCGCCCTTCTCCACGAGGCCCGCGACGCCTTCTCCCCGGCGGACGCCCTGGCCCGCGTCCTCGCTTGCATGGCCGCGGTGGGCCGCCGCACCACCTATCTGGCGCTGCTCCTCGAAAACCCCCACGTGCTGCCGCACCTGGTGCGCCTGTGCGACGCGAGCCCGATGGTGGCGGACCTGGTGCGCGAACATCCCATGCTTTTGGACGAGCTTACCCGCCCCCGGGACGTCTACCGGCCGCCCGAGCGCGAGGAGCTTAGCCGCGAGCTTGAGCGCCGCCTCGAAGGCATCCGCCCCGACGACCTGGAGGAGCGCATGGACGCCCTGCGCGCCTTCAAGCAGGTGAACACCTTCAGGGTGGCGGCCGCGGACGTAACGGGCGGCATCTACATAATGCACGTCTCGGATCATTTGACCGAGATCGCAGAGGTGATCCTGGAAAAGGCCCTGGACATGGCCTGGGAAGGCCTCGCCGCGCGGCACGGCCGCCCCAGCCTGTCCCTCCAGGACCCCTCCCGCGAGGGCCGCGGCTTCTGCGTGGTGGCCTTGGGAAAGCTTGGGGGCATCGAGCTTTCCTACGGCTCGGACTTGGACCTCGTCTTCCTCCACTCGGCCCTCCCCGGAGGCGCCACCGACGGCCCCAAACCCATCGACAACGCAACCTTCTTCGCCCGCCTGGGGCAGAAGATGGTCCACATCCTCTCCTCCCATACCGAGATGGGGACGCTCTACGAGGCCGACATGCGCCTTAGGCCCTCGGGCGGCCAGGGGATGCTGGTATCCCAGATCGACGCCTACGAGGCCTACCAGACAAGCGAGGCCTGGACCTTCGAGCACCAGGCCCTGGTCCGCGCCCGGCCCGTGGCCGGCGACCCCGCGCTCTTCGATCGCTTCCGCAAAATCCGCTCCGAAATTCTGCGGCTTGTGCGCGAGCCCGAGGCCCTGCGCCACGACGTCAGCTCCATGCGCGCCACGATGCGCCGGGAGCTGGCGAAGCAAAAGTCCGGCCGCTTCGACCTGAAGCAGGGCGAAGGCGGCATAGTGGACATCGAGTTTTTGGTCCAGTACATCGTCCTTTTAAAAGCCCGCGAGTACCGCCGCCTCACCACCTGGACCGACAACGTGCGCCTCCTGGAAACCATAGCCGCCGCGAAGCTCCTCCCCGGCGACACCGCCCAGATACTGAACGACGCCTACCTCGCCTACCGCACCGAGGCCCACCGCGCGACCCTTTTGGGCAAAAGCGCCGTGGTCCAAGACGACGCCTTCACAGGCTACAGGACCCGCGTAAGCGCCTTGTGGCGTGAAATAATAGGGGAGTAAGGCAGGCGGAAAACGCGAACTGCGTCGTTGCGCTTCGGCTCGCGGCTCGGTCACGTACCACGGTACGCTCCCGTCGCGCTCGCCTCGCGCGCCTTGCATTTCATCGTTTTCCGCCTGCCTTCATGCCGGGCAAAGCTTGGCAAGGCTCCTCTGATTTTTGGCGACGCAATCGGCCGCCCGATGCGTGCAAACGCGGAAGCGGGGCTCACACCAGGCTGCGTTCAAACTCGAATCCGCCTCAAAATGCGCTTGCCCGGCCCGCCCGACGGCTTATAAAATAATGTGGGATCAAATGGCTGCGGGGCTTTCAAACCGGGGAGGAAAAAGCCGTGGGCGAGGATCAAGGCAAGTGGCTGAAGGGGATGATCGAGGAGTTCGTGAAAGGCTCGCCCGAGAACTCCCTTCGGATGGAGCCGGACGAAAAGGCCTTCGACGAGGTCCTGGTGGGCTTTTCGGCTGGCGATGACCCGCTTTACGAGACATACAAGGACGTTGTGGGGGCTCTTCACTGGACGCCCCTCGAAGCCTTCTCCCTGGGCTTTCCGGAAACTACTGCCAAGGCAGGGGAGCTTTCCGTCATAAGCTGGATTCTCCCCCAGCGCGCGGCTACGAGACGGGACAACCGCCGGGAGAAGTTCTATCCGTCAAGGCGCTGGGTCCAGGCCCGCTTTCCGGGCGAGGAGTTCAACAATAGCTTAAGGCGCCACGTGGTGGCGGAGCTTGGCAAGAAAGGCGTCAAGGCCGTGGCCCCGGTGCTCCTTCCCGAATGGAAGTGGGACAAAAGCGAAAAGTACGTTCTGGTCTCCAACTGGTCGGAGCGCCACGCGGCCTACGCATCGGGCCTCGGAACCTTCGGTCTCTGCGACGGCCTCATAACGGAAAAGGGCAAGGCCCACCGCGCCGGGTCGGTGGTGGCCCGGATCGCCGTCCCTCCCACCCCCAGGCCCTATGCCGATCACCACGCCTACTGCCTCTTCTTCCAGGGCGGCTCCTGCACCGCCTGCCAAAAACGCTGCCCCGTGGGGGCCGTCACCGAAAAAGGGCACGACAAGATGAAGTGCCTGGAGCACGCGGGTGGGACCTGCGGCAGGTTCGTGAAGGAAAACTACGGCTTCGACGGCTACGGCTGCGGCCTCTGCCAGACCGGCGTTCCCTGCGAGTCCGGGATTCCGAAAAAGATTTTGAAGGCTAAAGCCAAATGAAGGGCGAGGAGCGGACCTACCGCGTGCTCTCCGCCCGCAAGGGGCTCACGGGCTTCCGGGTGATGGTGAAGGAAACCGACCTGCACGTCCAGGCCGAACGCGACCTTTCAGCCGAGGTCCGGGAGCTGGTCCTCCTCCACAGGGGGCACCTTGAGGCGTATATAGCTCAAAATCCCGTGTTTCTGACCACGCTTTCGCCCTGGGCCCTGCACGGCCCGGCCGCGCCCGTGGTGAGGCTCATGGCCGAGGCGGGCCGGATGGCGGGCGTGGGCCCCATGGCCGCCGTGGCCGGAGCCGTGGCGGAGCTTGTGGGCGAGGGGCTGGCGCCGCTTTCCCGCGAGGTGATCGTTGAAAACGGCGGCGACGTGTACGCCAGGACGGCGGGACCCTTCACAGCCGCGGTCCACGCCGGAAAATCGCCCCTTTCCGGCCGCGTGGGCGTCCGGGTGGACGGCGAAGGCGGGGCCCTGGGAATCTGCACCTCCTCGGCCACGGTGGGGCCATCCATGTCCTTCGGCCGGGCCGACGCGGCCCTCATCGTGGCGCGGAGCGCGGCTCTCGCCGACGCCGCCGCCTCGGCGCTGGGAAACCGCGTGAAGGATGCCGCCTCGCTGGCCCCGGCGCTGGAGTTCGTCCGCTCCATCTCCGGTGTCCTTGCCGCGCTCGCCATAATCGGTGACAAAATGGCCGCCTGGGGCGAGATCGAGATCGTGCCGATACGCACCGCGAAATGACTTTCCGCCATGATCGAAAACTTCGATGTATCCCGCCGGTCGCATCCTCTTTATCAATTTGACCTATTGATTTTTTCTTTCTAAATCCCGCCGCAGCGCGGAGAAACGCCGCGCCACCCATAACCACGAGCGGGAGACGACCCATGTCCCAGGATTACAGAACCATGTGGAAGAATTTAGGACTGGATCTAACTGCCCACGACGCGCTTCTTTCCGTCCTGGGCCAGGCCTACGGCGACATCTACGTGTCCCAGAAGGACCGCCCGGCCGGGATGGGCTACTTCGATTTCGTCATGAGCGAGGTCCACGGGTTGCGCATCAAGGAGCTTCTGGACGAGAAGGCCGCCGGGCGCAAGATCATAGGAAGCTACTGCGTTTTCGTGCCCGAGGAGATCGCGCTCGCCGCAAACGCCACCCTGGTTGGGCTCTGCGCCGGGGCGGACTTCGCCGTGGACGAGGTCCACCGCTACCTCCCGCGGAACACCTGCGCCCTCATAAAATCCACCTTCGGGTTCAAGCTGGGCAAAGTCTGCCCCTTCCTGGAGGCCTCCGACATGATCGTGGGGGAGAACACCTGCGACGGCAAGAAAAAGTCCTACGAGATACTGGGAAAGCTCGTCAAGAACCTATACGTGATGGATATGCCCCAGATGAAGTCGCCCGAGGGCCGGGAGCTTTTGAAGGCCGAGTACGTGAAGTTCATGGAGGCCGCGGAAAAGCTCACGGGGGTCAAGGTGACGGTGGAAAGCCTCAAGGCCGGGATCGCCGCGGTGAACGCCAAGCGCGCCGCGCTCCACAGGCTGGCCGCGCTCCGCGCCGCCGACCCCGCGCCCGTCTCGGGCCTGGACTCGCTCCTGGCGAACCAGGTCTCCTTCTACGACAACCCGGCGCGCTTCACGGCCTCGGTGAACGCCCTGTGCGACGAGCTTGAGAAACGCATTGCGGCGGGCCAGGGCGTCCGGCCCAAGGGCGCGCCGCGCCTGCTTCTCTCCGGCTGCCCCATGGCTGTGCCCAACTGGAAGGTCCCGGCCATCGTGGAAAGCCTTGGGGCCGTCATCGTGGGCGAGGAGCTGTGCACCGGCGAGCGCGGCGTGCGGAACCTGGTGGACGACTCCGCCAAGACCCTGGACGGCCTTCTCGAAGCCCTGGTGGACCGCTACTTCAAAATCGACTGCGCCGTCTTCACCCCCAACCCCGAGCGCCTGGCCCACGTGGAGGAGATGGCGAAAGCCTACAAGGCCGACGGCGTTCTCCACTACGGCCTTTCCTTCTGCACGCCCTACAGCATGGAGGCGGCGCCCGCGGCCGAGGCCCTGTCCAAAAAGGGCATCCCAGCCCTGTGCCTGGAAACCGACTACGCCACAGACGACATGGGCCAGCTCAAAACCCGCATCGAGGCCTTCCTGGAAAAGATCAGGGCGTAAGGCCAAAACATGCCACAGGCTTCCGGGGAGACCAGGTCCCCCCGGACCCCCGATATTGGCGGGACGGATTGCTTCGCAATCCGTCCCGCTGCTTCCAGGGCTTCGCATTCGGCCGGTCAACGGCTTCAGAGGCGGAATTGCGGGCTTCGCGGCCGGCGGGTAACAGACCGACCTGCTTTTAGGGATAAAAATATATAAAATACAAATAGTTGAGATCGGAGCGTTCATAATTTGAACGCTCAATTTTTGAACGTTCAAATTTTGAACGACAGCACATCCGCCAACCTGGGCTCTTCCATCAATTGCTTTGACACGCCCCCACGCCTGCGGTAAAAATATCCCCCTGTCGGCTCCATTTTCATCACCGGCCCAAAAAAGAACGCAAGGAACGACCATGAAAGACTTCGCACGCCTGGACCGCCTGCCGCCCTACGTTTTCGCACAAGTGACCGAGTTCAAGATGGAAGCCCGCCACAGGGGCGAGGACATCGTGGACTTCGGCATGGGAAACCCCGATATCGGCACCCCCGCGCACATCGTGGAAAAGCTTGTGGAATCGGCGCGCAAGCCCATAAACCACCGCTACTCGGCGTCCATGGGCATCCCGAACCTTCGGAAGCAGGTCTCGGCGTGGTACAAGAGGCGCTATGACGTGGACATCGACCCCGACCAGGAGGCCATCGTCACCATAGGCGTCAAGGAGGGGCTCAGCCACCTGGTGCTGGTCACCATAAGGCCCGGGGACGTGGTGTTCACCCCCAGCCCCACTTACCCGATACATCCGTACTCCGCCATCATCGCGGGCGGCGACGTGCGCGGCATTCCCGTGGGGCCCGGCCAGGACTTCTTCGAAAACCTCATGACCGCCACCAAGCAGACCTGGCCCAAGCCCAAGCTCCTGATCCTCTCCTACCCCCACAACCCCACCACCGAGGTGGTGGACCGGGACTTTTTCGTGAAGATCGTGGACTACGCCAAGGAGCACGACATCCTGGTGATCCACGACTTCGCCTACGCGGATCTCACCTTCGACGGCTACCGGGCCCCCAGCTTCCTGGAGGTCCCCGGCGCAAAGGACGTGGGCGTCGAGTTCTTCTCCATGTCCAAAAGCTACAGCATGGCCGGATGGCGCGTGGGCTTCTGCGTGGGCAACAAGGACGTCATCTTCGCGCTTCGTAGGATCAAGAGCTATCTCGATTACGGCGTTTTCCAGCCCATCCAGATCGCCTCCATCATAGCGCTGCGCGAGGACCAGAGCTGCGTGGAGGAGATAAGGAAGGCCTACGAGATGCGCCGCAACGACCTTTGCGAGGGCCTCAACAAGGCGGGCTGGCCCGTAAAGCCCCCCAAGGGCACCATGTTCGTGTGGGCGCGCATACCCGAGAAGTTCCGGCACATGGGCTCCGTGGAGTTTTCCAAGTTCCTCATCAAGGAGGCCAAGGTGGCCGTGTCCCCGGGCCTCGGGTTCGGCGCCTACGGCGACGAGTTCG
>JAKAGN010000120.1 GCA_021815525.1 Deltaproteobacteria bacterium | reverse complement strand
AGGCTGATCCATGCCACAAGCCCCCTGATGGGCTTTCCGCTCCTGTTCACGATGATGCTTTGAAAATGAAGATGATCCCCCATAACCGGATTGGCCGGATTGTTCGTCACCGGGGCGAGCGAAATATCGAGGCTGCCGGAAGCCAGGGCGGGAATCGGCCACAACAGAAACAGGAAGCAAAACCATATCCGCCATGTTTTTTTCATGGGTCACCTCTCATTCAAAACTTCGGGTTGCCTGCGCCGCGCCGGGCCGCCAGAAAAGTGATCGCAAGCCATAGCGTGACGAGGGCGAGCCTTCCCGCTTGATGGGTGAAAGGCTCGCTGTCGATGATTACGCTGTCGAAGGTGTTGAGGGCGCCGGCGAACGGGTTCACCGCGTCCAAGATGCGCCCCACGGCGCTCGCCCGCAGCCCCGGCCCGATAACGAGGGGGCTCGCGGCCAGAAAGAGGATCATGAGCGAGCCAAGGAGCGACGCCATGACGCTGCCGGTTCGCGCCGAAAGGTACATGGCGAGGTACCCGAAACCCAGCACCACGAAGGTGCCGAAAAGGGCCAGGTACAAAAGAGCAGGCCCCAGGTTCTGCCCGCTCGCGCCCACGGCCCACAGGTAGGGAAGCGCCAGAACATACATGGCAACCCAGTTCAGCAGCAGGCCCAGGGCCTTGCCCATGAGAAGGCCGTCCCTTTTGATGGGGGTGCAAAGCAAGGGGACCAGGGTGCCTCGCTCCTTCTCCCCGGCGAAGGCGTCGCAGCCCAGGATCACGGAGAGCATGGCCCCGGCCGCCGTAATGGCGCCGGCCATCATGTAAACCACCTGGGCGTTGTCTAAGAGCGAAAGCTCGGTATTGCTCACGAGCAGAAGGGCAAAGGCCGACAGAACCGCGCTGTAGGCCGTAAGCCACAAAAGCCCCCGGCGGCTTTGCAGCATCCGGCCGCCTTCCATTTTGGCCACCGCAAGCACCGGCGTCATTGTTTCCATGTAGCGTTCTCCGGACGGACCGTCTCCGACGAGGAGATGGTCCGCAGATAAAGTTCCTCCAGCCCGGCCTCCTCGGAATGTATCTCCCGGATGAACCAGCCCCTTTCGATGGCCTCTTTCCACAGGACGGAGACATCCTGATCGAACTCGGGCTTGACTCGAACGTGCAGCCAGCCTCCACGCAGGGAAACGATGGCCAGCCCTTCGGGCAAATCCCCGGCTGACGGTGAGTGCTCCACGCGGAGCCGGAAAAGACGGCCCCCGGTGGTCCGGCCCGTCACGTCCGCCAGTGGGCCGTCCAGAAGGGTGCGCCCCCGGTGTAAAATGCCTATGCGGTTGCACAGCCGGTCCACGTCGTCCAGAATATGCGTGCAAATAAGTATCCCGGCTCCGTGATCATCGGCGTAGGCCCTCAGGAGGTCGTGAATGTCCTTCCGCCCCTTGGGATCGAGGCCGTTTGTGGGTTCATCCAGGATCAGGATCTGAGGATGCGTCGCCAACGCCCTGGCGACAGCCAGACGCTGTTTCATTCCCCTTGAAAAGTTGCCGATGAATCTTCCCATGGAGTCTCCGAGGCCCACATTCCCTAAAAGATCGTTCAGGCGGGATTCCGAGACGGGCATGGCGTACAATCCCGTGAACCACCGCAGGTAATCCCCCGGCGTCATCCAATCGTAGAAGCCCGCCTTTTCCGGCATGACGCCCACGAACTGCCGCATATCGCCGGAATCCACGGCAGGGTCGGAGCCCAGGACTTTCACCGCGCCCCTGTCCCGGAGAAGGAGCCCCAGCAAAATGAAGATCGTGGTGGATTTGCCCGCGCCGTTCGGCCCCAGGAGCCCGTAAATGTCCCCGGGCGCAAGGTGAAGGGATACATCCGAAAGTATGGGACGACCGTTGATGCTGAAGCCCATGTTTTCGATTTCTATCATGGCCACTACCTCTGTAACCCCTTGGAAGTGATGCCGCTTTTCCCGCTGACATCCTCTCGGAAGCCCGTCGCCGGCTAATCGGGACTGGGCGAAGCATTTCCCGGAGGCTGCTCCGGAATTTCTCCGGCAGCCTGAGAGCCCTGCTCGCTCTCTCCGGGCGAATCAAGGACCCGGGTTTTCTTTTTGAGGGTCCTAAATGTTGCGTAGATGACCGCGCCGCCGCCAAAAAGGCCCAGCCATAAATGGTCCATTTCCGGTTTTCCCATGGCGCGTAAGTCGCATAATATTTCCATGACGGTGAATGCGGAGATGATTGCGAAAAAGGCCGAGTAGTCCCTTCGGAGGACTCTTCGCACCGAAAAAGGGCGGTCCGGGGGGGCCCAGTTTTTAAGCTTGGGCAGAAATGCCGGTGTTCTGGCCGACCAGGCAAGGAACTCGTCCCCGAATTTCTCCCGCAAAAAGTCCTCTTCCGCGTAGATGATCCGTTCGTAATAAAGCCAGAAGATCAGAAGGAATAGGGCCGTCACCCACCATTGCCGGAGGAGCATGGAAATGCCGAGCCAGATGAGCGCGTTTCCCAGGTAGAGGGGATTTCTGACGATGGAGTACATGCCTATCGTGTTCAGGGATGCGGCACCGATGGTGGTTGTGCTTCGCCCGGAGGTGCCCTTGGGGATGTACCCTATGGTGATGACCCGGACCGCCAGGCCCGTGAACGCAACGGCCAGGCAGACCATCTCCCACGCTTGGTCCCAAATATGGTCAACCGGCATCTCGTAACGCGCCAAGCCCAGAAAAACGATCACGAGGAGCAGCATCGGAAGGTAGCTCCGCCGCCGGAAAAGCCATTTACCCTCCTGCAACATTTCCTCATGCAGAGCCATCTTCGCATCCTTTCACACAGGAGATTTTTCCCCCGGCTAGCCTAGCGGGTTCGGCGCCCTTTATCGTCAAGCCGGGCGATCAACCGGAAGAGCATCCAAGCCCTTCCGAATTTTCACTTGGGATAATAAATGGTCAGGATGAAGGAATCATGAAGGAATGACACGCGTGGAGCCCGATAGGTTTATCTCAACCGGAACAGCTCGGCCCTATCGAAAGATGCCGGTGGGACGTGCATGGTTTTATAATCGTTTGGCAGCAGGCGCTTTTCTACGTGACAATTCAGAGAGTTGCCTTCAAAGGGAAAGGCCCTAGGGTTCATGTCATATGCAGATAATGGACCTTGCAGACGGCCAATGGAATAAAATCAACTGGTTGATTCCGGATTCCCCCAAAAGGGAAGACGGTCGCGGGCGGCCGCCCCGTCCTCCGGGGGAAGTCCTCTCCGGCATCTTCAGGTTCGAGTATCACGCTGACAATTTCCCAGGTTTTCTGCAAGTTGGGTGCATCGTAATCCTGCTGGGGTGTTTTTGAGATGACTTCATCCTTGAAATCAGGCCCATATACGATTGTGCGCCAGGGGCAGCACAAAAACTCGCTCCGGGTTGCATTAACTGTCTATGGATTCAGCAACTTGGTAAAATCGGGCCAGACATGGCTGGTCCATACTTCGGCGCCATCCATAAAAGGGCGGCTCCGGTCTTTGACCGGGGCCGCCCTTTTTCATTCCCGCGGGAATCATCCGAAAAATCCAAAAATATTTGCCCCCGCCATGACGGGCGCATAGCAATTGTGATATTCTTTATCCAAAAGCGTTGGACGCGAATTCTCTCACCCTTTTCCGTTTCGCCTCACACAATGGGGGCCCCATGAAAAAAATCGCCGCCGCACTCGCCGCCATGCTTCTCATGCCGGCCGCCGTTTCCTGGGGCGCCGATTCCTTCTGCGTGGATCCCGTCCATTCCACGGTGGTCTTCCACATCAAGTACCTGGGCGCCTTTCCCTTCGAGGGCCGATTCAACGAGATGACTGGAACCATCGTTTTCGACGAGAAAAAACCAAATGAATCCAGGGTGGACCTCGTGGTTAAGTCGGCATCCATAGACACGGGAAACGAAACCCGGGACACACACCTGAAATCCGAGGAATACTTCCATTCGGAAAAGCACCCCGGCATAACCTTCGAGTCCGATTCGGTGCGGAAAACGGGCGAAAATACCTACGAGGTCAAAGGAAGGCTCACCATGCTGGGAAAAACCCGGCCGCTTTCCGTAACGGCCCGCTTCGAGGGCAGGGGCCGTGACGTTGCCGGGAATCTCTGCACGGGATTCGACACGACGTTCACGGTAAAGCGCAGCGACTTCGGCATGACCGCTGGCCGTCCCATAGTGGGCGACGAGGTTACGCTCTCCATCAGCGCCGTGGGGACCCTTGTCACGGCCAAGTGATGGCCGCGTCCCCCGAAGGTGCGATCACAGCCCTTCGCGCGCGGCAGATTGTACTTTTCTTTGCGGGGTGGATCGCGGAATACCGGCCCGGAAACGGAGGGATGATCCATCCGACCGCAGGGAGCATGATTTTTTACTGGAAACAATCAGCCGGAACTTCGGTCCTTAAAACTTTACCCGAATCATGATTTCAGCTAAACTCGTCAAAAATTGGAGCGGCGACCCGCCGGGCCGCCGCTCCAGGCCGCCGGTATCCCAAGCCTTTCCGCCGGAAATAGGAACGAGACAACCCGCAAGGTGAAGGTGAAGTACCATGCTCCCCCGGGACCCCTATTGGAACATGAAGATGGCGCTGGCGCGTCATGTTGCGTCCGGCGGCAACCCCACCGTGTCCCGCTTCACCCAGGCCTTCAAGGAGGAGTTCGGAGAGCCGCCCTCAACCGAGATCGTCCAGGAGTTCAAGAAGCTCCGCCCCGGCGGCGACGCCAAAAAAGCCGGTGAATCGGATCCAACGGTCATAGTGAAGATCGACGCCACACCCGCGGCGCCCCCCTTGGATCCGGGGGAGCCGGGCGCGCTTCCCGCCGTCCTTGATCAGGCCCACCAGGGGGCGCTCATCGTGACGGACCCGGAGGGCCGAATCTCGGCCTTCTCCGCCGGGGCCTCGCGTCTTCTGGGCCATTCCCGGAACGAGGCTCTTGGAAGAAACGTGGCGGAGTTCGTCCACTTCGAGCCGGAGCTTGCCGTGTATGCCCGGGTCCTTTCAGATGAGCTGGAGCGCAAGGTGTCAGGATTTTCGGCCTTAACCGCCAGGGTGCGGTCCGGACGCCCGGAGGAGCGCGACTGGACGCTTGTCCGCAAGGACGGTAAGCGCATCGCGGCCAGGGTGGCCTACGCCGCGCTGAGGGACCAGGCGGGCGGCATCCGGGGCTTCGCGGTCTCGGCCACGGACCAGACGCAGCTTAGGCTCACAACGAAGGATCTGGGCAAGCTGCGCCAGGAGCTTGACTCGGCGGACCGGCGGCAGGCGGAGTTCCTGGAGCAGCTTTCCCTTGCGGTGCGCACGCCCTTGAACTCGGTTCTGGGCTTCGCCGACATACTTTCCGAAAACCGCCTGGACCCAACGGTGGCCGACCAGGCCCGAAGCATCCGCACCAACGCCCGGGAGCTTCTGGCCGTCATAGACGGGCTCCTCGATTTTTCACGCCGGGAGTCCGGCGAGTTGGACCTCATCCAGAGCGAGTTCGACCTCGAAGGCCTGATTCACGGCGTGATCGAGGGCTTGGGTGCTCGCCTGGCGGCCAAGCCGGTGAGCCTTTCATGGCACGTGGATCCATCCCTTCCGGAAGTGGTTACCGGCGACCCGGACCGCTACCGGCAGGTTCTGGCGGGCCTTCTGGGAAACGCCGCGCGTTACACGGAATCCGGAGAAATAAGGGTCGTGGCGGAGGCGGAGACAAGCGAGGCGGAGCGCGTCAAGGTGCGCGTCGCGGTCTCCGACACCGGCCGCGGAATCCCGGTGGACCGCCTTGAGGCCGTTTTCCAGCCCATAAAGAAAGCGGGGGGCGCGCCCGCAACGTCGGACGAGGCCCGAGACCTCTCGCTCGCCGTGGCCAGGCAGGTGGCGCGGCTCATGGGCGGGGACCTTTCCGTCACGAGCGCCGAGGGCGCGGGCTCCACCTTCTTCTTTTCCGCATGGCTCGGCCGCCCTCCCGATTCGGAGGTGAAGGCCCAGCCGCCCAAAATACTGACCGGCAAAAAAATCCTCGTGGTGAACGACTCGGAGCGGCACCTGGAAAGCCTGACCCGCATCCTCGAGGCGGCCCGCATGAGGGTGGTGGCGCTTTCCAGCGGAATCGAGGCTGTCCCCACGCTCCAGCGGGCGCGGGAGGCGGAAAACCCCCTGGACGCGGTCTTGTGCGGGCTTTCCATGAACGGCATGGACGGCTACGAGGTGGCCCGGCAGATCAGGCTCTTGGGCAGGAACTTCGCAAGGCTCCCCCTGGTGGCCCTTGCGCCGGTCACCGGGCTTGACGCCAAGCGCTCCGCCGAGGCCGGCTTCGACGAGGTGATGACCGCTCCCATACGGAAAAGCGCTCTCTACGAGGTCCTTGCCCGGCTCCTGGGCCGGGGCTCGGTGGTGGCCACCTCCGCGGGGCGGCCGGCCCGGGCCCTGCGCATCCTGCTGGCCGAAGACAACCCGGACAACTACAAGCTCGCCAACTTCATCCTGACCAAGGCGGGCCACGAGGTGGACGGGGCCGCGGACGGCGAGCAGGCTGTCAGGAAGGTGCTGGAATCGGATGAGGGCTACGATCTCATCCTGATGGACGTGGAGATGCCCAAGATGGACGGTTTCAGCGCAGTGAGGGCTATCCGCGATGACGGCTTCCGGGACATCCCCATCCTGGCCCTCACGGCCCACGCCCTTCCCGGAGACCGGGACCGCTGCATAGCGGCCGGCATGACCGATTACATATCGAAACCCCTCAAGAAGGACGATCTCCTGAGGATGGTGGACAAGTACGGCAAGCTCCCGGATTGACGCGCGCCTTAAGCCCGCGGAAAAAGCCGGTAAAGGAAGCGGAAGTTGTCCCGCCAGAAATCGAGGGCCTGGCTCTTCCAGAAAAGCGTCTGGAAGGCGTGTCCCACCCCGTTGTAGTACCGGGCCTCGCAGGGCAGCCCCAGGCGCGCGAGGGCGGCTTCAAGGCGCCTGGTGTCCGAGATCAGTATGTCCTTGTCCCCCACCATGGTGAAGACATCCGGAAACGGGCGGTCAGGCCGGGCGCCCGACTCCAGGATGAGGAGCGGATCCGCCAGGATGCGCTCCGGGTCCGGGCTCTCGAAGCCCTGCCCCAGGTAGGCCTTGGAAACGTCCCGCGCGATCCCCTGGTGCATGGAAAGCCTGCGGCCCGGTATCTCCGCGGCTTTCTCCTTGAGGAAACGATCCGGGTCGCTCACCTGGAGAAGCCCGCACAGCACGAGGAGCGCCAGGGGCGGCCGGGAAAGGTCGAAAACCCGCCGCGCAAATGTCTCAGGCCTCTCGTAGGAGGCCATAACCCCCAAGGCCAGGGTCAGGTTCCCGCCTGCGGACTCCCCGCCCACCACGATCCGCGAAGGATCCCCGCCGTACCGGGCCGCGTTCTCCACCACCCAGGCGTAGGCCGCGGCCACGTCCTCCGTTGCGGCGGGATAGCGGTGGCGCGGGGCCAAGCGGTAGTTCACGTTGAAGACCGCCATCTTTCCGTAGTGCGAGTAGGCCAGCGCGATTGCGCGGTGGGTGTCCTTGGAGCACATGGTGAAGCCGCCGCCGTGGATGTAGACGAGGACCGGCAGGGGCCCCCCGGCGTCCCGCGGCCGGTATATGTCTAGGGTGTGGGCCGGGTCGCCGTCTTGAATGTAGGGTACGCCGCGGTGTATCACCGAAAGCGACCGCGCCTTTCTCTGGCGGCGGGTGTAATCGGACATCAGGGCCAGCCCCGCGAACAGTGTCTCGATGCCGCGCTTCCTCAGCCGATCCCAATCGGCCATGCGCATGGATACCTTCTGATAATCGTCGAGCAGGGCGAGCTTGAGCGTTTGCGGCATGGCGTTTCCTGGGAGATGATGGCTTGGCC